>CASFJV010000037.1 GCA_949295125.1 uncultured Spirochaetales bacterium | reverse complement strand
AGGCTGAAGAGAAAGCTCCGAGAAGAAGGTCTGGGTGCCATCGACTGCAGCATGTTTCCGCAACTGAGCTGATGGCATCCCTGAATCTCTAAGCCAGATTCAGGATAACCGTCATCAGCAACCTATGCAACCCTCTTTTTGAAGCAGGGGCATGTCATTGTGCCTCGATAAGACTGTTTTTTCTAAAGCTTATTCATGTCCTTACGATTTGGTTTCTCTTGCCTAAACCTTTTTATTGACAGCTTCGGACAAATAAAAAACAGCCAATACCTTTGCTTTCTGGAAAACATTATTTGAAGGCCCAGACGGATGTTGCCACACTTTCTACAGATGCACAAGTTAAGCAGTTAAAGGAAATGGTAAAATCCAATCTTCAAGGAAGGCGAAACATCATATCATAAAACAGATGATCGTAATCTATAAAGATAAGATGGCACTGCTCTCGTATGCCGATATGCTGAAGAACCTTAATGAGATGGAGACGAAACTTGCCACACTTCTTTAGATATGTTACTCTTTAATTGGCCGCGGTAGCCCGAGAGGGAGTCAAGGCCAGAAAAACAGATTCCCGTTCAGAAGAGCGGGATTTTTGTTGTCAAACTGATTGACTGATGTTACCCTGCTTATGAGGGCGGTAGGCGAATGCCTCCAACGTCAGAAACTTTATCCCTTCAAAAGAGCGGTTTTTTTCATTGGCAAAACTGCTTACTAATGGTATCATTTTATCAAGCATGGTAGGCCGAAGAGGAACCCCCAAGACCAGCCAATCTCCGTTCGCAAGAGCGGGATTTTCTTTTTCTTCCCATTTCAACAATTATTTAACGGTATTTTTCAAAATCATATGCATTTCATTTATCTTGCCGTTCAAAAAGACCTAGCAGCAATGCACAAAAACATCGTCATTAAAAGAGAAAATAAATTAAAAAACCAGATTTTAATGCAGTGTTTCCCATTCGTTCAATATCTTATAATATTAATTATATATATCCGTTATTGGAATAGAATATTATTAATTTATATAAAATTTTGATAAAATATCAGAACCCGTAAGCCAAGAGACTGAATTACAATTTTTTCTTACCCGAGATAATTTAGTGGATTGCCGGACAGGAACTCCTCCAGAGGGATTACCGCTGAACCAGCATCAGCTTTTGCAGATACAGAAAACACTTTGCCTTCCGGGTATCTCTTCAGAAAAGCATCCATCCCACGCCCATATGTCCTTCCTCCGCTTTTCACTTCAAATGCGGCTGCAGAGTATTCATTGTACAGAACGAAATCAACCTCATCCTGCTTCTCTCTCCAGTACCCAAGAGTGGCATCCTCTCCAATCACTGAGTTGAGGAGATGCATTCCTACAGCAGATTCCACAAGGCGGCCCCAGAATGTGTCATCCTCCTTTGCCTTGGAAAAATCCATCGGGTGCCTCGATGACATAAGAGCATTATTGAAGACCTGAAACTTCGGACTGGAGGCACGTTTGCGGACCTCGCTTCCCGAATATTTCTGCAGGCCTGCAATGAGACCACTTTGCCTGAGCAGTTCAAGATAGTGTGCCAGCGTAGTCGTATTTCCTGCATCAGATAGCTGTCCCAGCATGTGTTCAAATGGCATGATCTGTCCGGAATAGTATGCCCCCAGCTCCATGAGCTGTCTCATCAGTGCCGGTTTCTGGATGGGAGTGAGCATTAGAATATCCTTTGTCAGGCTCTGCTCCATAATTGAATCCCGTATATATGCCTTCCAGCGTTTCCCGTCTCCAATGAGGCTGGCAGGACCTGGATAGGAGCCGAAGTATATGAACTCATCAAGTGAGAAACCGAAAACATCCTTCATCTCACGGTAAGACCAATGGGTGACAGGAATCAGTTCAAACCTTCCCTGAAGGGATTCGGAAAGCCCCTTCATCAAAAGCAGCCTGGATGAGCCTGACAGGACTGCCTTCACGTTCGCTCCTGTCTTCTTGTCTTCATCCCATAGTTTCTTTACGGTTTCGCTCCAGTTTGAGATTTTCTGTATTTCGTCGATCACAACCAGAGCTTCACCGTGCTGCCTTGCAAGAACCTGTATGGACTGCCTCTTCTACCTGATTCGGATTCTGAGAATCTTTGTGTACCTGTTTCTCTTCATATAGCTCATTTCACTTATCTCAATCTATTGAGTAAATTATAATGCAGCATGATAGCTTCTTGCATATATTATCCCAGCATAAAGAAATACCTTATTTCAAAACCGCATCCTGAACATAGAAGATGCGGTTAATGCAGGAATCAGAATGTATAGCGTATTGAAGCATCTGGCCTTATTCCAAGAGAGAACGTACCGTTATACTTGAATCTTAACCCAATTCCCACGTGCCATCCAAAATGCAGTGAAGGTGATGAATGGAAACCGATTCCTGCGTCTAAATAACCACCAGCATCAGTCTCTGAAATATCTGCCCCAAGTCCGCCATAGAAATTCAGGAAATTTCTCAGAGTACCATCTGTTGGATACATGTAGAACCCAGTGAGTCCAATCTCATAAGCGGACGGACCGGAAGATGTTGAAGGACCTATTATGGTTTTCCTATAATGACTCCCATCCTCATCATGCCAGGCAGAAGCAGATACCCCGAAAGTCAGTATATCATATAGTGCAAGCGATCCTCTTAACCCAACTCCGTAATATCTTTTTTCTCTTCCTTCTTTATCATTTTCAAATCTAAGTCCAAACTCCGCAGAAAGGGAAAAAGATGAATTCAAGCTGAATCTTCCATAGCCTGATTCCATGGAAACTGCATGGAGGAAATCATCTGTAAACGGAAGCGCAATATCAGCATTCAAGTTGGCGTTGACGTAGAATTTCATGTGAGTCACACCCTGAACTTCTGTATTGGCTTTCTTCCTGATCAACTCATTGTTTATATCACCAAGATCAACATATGTTCCATATTCAAATGTAATTGTGACTGGATTCGGTATGTCTTCCATTTCCCTTATTACTCTTGTTTCCCCAGTTATGTCATTTATTATCCTTTCAATCCTGATGGCATTGACGGAGAATACATATGTGTTTCCAATATATCCTCCATGAACTGTATACTTTATTGAGAAACGGACAATACTTTCCGGATTGGACATCAGCTCTGAATTCCATCTTTCAAACACAATCTCGTCATATTTGCTTCCCACAAGATTCTCATATGGAATGAGGAAGGAAAACTCCACTGTCGTTTCCCCAAGCATCATTGATCCTCTTGCTATCCATCCTTCCATCTGATCATTATAGCTTAAGATATCGAGTGAAAGATCACTGCTGCCACTTGCAGCCTCGAACTCAGTTCTTGCAAGCATGTCAATATCTTCAATTGTAGCTTCAGCCAGGGGCTCAAGCCTGTCATCAAAGTTAACTGGACTATTCCTATAATATGCAAATGCCCTCCTGTTTGATTCGATCCTGAGCATATAATCACTTGCAGTTACAGGATTTGTCATGGAGAATTCCATGCTCGAATAGCTTACTGATTCCCTTTCTTCGCCATAAAACCTTTCGATACTGCTGACTGTATCAAGATATCTTTTTTGATAATCCTCAAGTAGAAGCTCCCATCTTTCATTACCATCCCCATCCGCAAGCATGAGAGTAAGGCTTGATATGTCAAGTTCAAGACTGTTCTTCTCCCTGTTCAGCATATCTTCATACTCAAGGCGGACACGGTTTATGGAAACTGGCAGATCCTTTACATGAGTGCCGGGTGAGAGAAGAGAAATAATCAGCTCGTAATTTGAATAGTCATAACAAAGGTCAAGAAGCGACTTCTGCCATGATAAATTCTTTTCTCCTGTATTGTTGTCTGTTATAAGATTGTTTACCTCTACGATTTCTGAGTACATATTGGAAATCTGTTCGGTGTATACAGGCAAAGAGGATTCTGGAATTACAGCTGTTGAATGCCAGTTCATTCCATATTCTGCGGTATTATCTTCCGTGTCTTCGTATATTATGTTCAGAAGTGGCAGTTCCCTGGAGTATTCAGTAATCAGGAAAGAGAATGCGTCATATGACGTATCGCCATTTTCCATTGTCTCTATTGTCACAGTAGATTCCTGCTCCACAATAATCTGTGACTTGATATCACTTACAGCATTAGCTCTTGCTTCGCCCCTTGTTGAGCCATATCCATATCCAATGATATCTTTTGAGATCAAACTGGATACCGCAAAAAGGATTATTATGCTTATTGATGTTATTTTTTTCATACCCTATCCTTCCCCCATAAAAGTCTTGCCTGATAGAAATCCATCAGCCTATGAATGTGGCGTTTGTTCCGCTTTCACTTTGAAGCTTTTCCTGGACTATTTCAGCAAAAGCACCAGCTGGATATTTTTCTGAATAATACAAAGCAAAATCTGTGCTGAAAGTATTTCCAGAGTCCAGGATTGTCTTCACACATCTTTCTACCGCCCTTGTATAAGAACCAAGAATGAAGCTGTTTTCTCCTGTAAGCCCTAAAAGCTTGTTATATAAATTTTCTGCCCAGTCAGCAGCTGTGGCAGGGTCTGTCTGGGCCTCGATCAGGGAAACAGCTGTAGTTGCAAGCTCAATAAGACTGTCGCGGTTGCTTACCCGGTAATAGTAGACGGTGAACGCCCCACGGTTTTCAGTCGCCTCAAAATACGCTGTATCATATGTGTCAACCCTGATTCCAATAGCTCTCAATGCTCTCATGGTTATGTCAGGAGAATCCTGATTTCTTGTACTTTCAGAAAAAGTGCTGAACATACCCTGCCACATCAGCCCCCACTGTTCGCTCAATGGAAGATCAGAAAACTTTGCAGATCCAGAAATAAGAGCATTACAAGCAGAAGAACTTGGGGCATAGGAAAAGCCCAAAACAATCCCAACTGATGCAACCAGGGACGATATTATTGAGCAAGAGACCATAGTTAATGAAATTATAATTACCAGGAAGATCAGAATACCTTTGCGTATTCTGCCCCCACAAAAAATTCTAAGCATTGCCTATCTCCTGTATTGTTAAACCCAAAACCCAAAATATTTAGATAACCTTATATTTTTAGTCAGAATATTATCTCAATATTAGAGTTGTCAAGGGACAAAAGCCCAAGTAAAGCCTGATTTCTGAAAAGTATTAATATACGTGCTCTTAAGAGTTTAGCGTAATGACAGTATGGAAGGAATGAAAAAAAGCAAGAAAAACCTCTTTTCTGGGAAAGGAAAAGCTTTTGCTTGTTTCATACCAGTTTATCATCCTTCTCACCAGAATAATCTGCATGCTGATTCTGCCATTTCCAATTCATTTTTCAGCTCCGTCTTTGACCGTTCTTCTTCCTACAGAACTTAAATGTAGATCCCAGACAGCACGGAACTGAGGCTGCAGTGAGCAATGATCCAGATATCATATCCGCACCCGCTTGGCGGCATTCATAAACAACAGATGAAAAATATGCTTATTCAAAAACTTGCGAACTTCTGAAATGGAATTTAAACTATTGCTATGGTTGAAAAAAGAGAATACAGGAAAGCGGAATTTGGCAATTGCGAAATAGACTCTGTTGAATTTCTGAAAGGCTCCTACAATGAGGATGCAAAGGAAAGGATCCTGAATATTATCGAAATTGAGGCTCCCATTACCTACTCCCTCCTTTCAAAGCGCCTTATAAACAGCTATGGCATTAAGCGCCTTGGCTCAGCGCTCTCTGAGCTCTTTGACTCCCTGATCAAAGAACTTGAAACTGAAGGGAAGCTGAATGAGCAGGAGTGCCAGGGTGAATGCGTGTTCTTCAACTCTGATTCCTCCCAGTTTTTCCGCCCTACCCCGGATGATCCGGAAGAGATAAGGTATTCTTACCAGATACCGGTTCCTGAGGCACTTAATGTCATCATCTACATATTCCAGCGTGACGGGAAAAGGTACAAGAAAAAAGATCTGCTTGAAGAATTCTCAAAGGAACTGGAATACCTGAGAAAAGGCGCTCAGGTCGTCACACTGTTCAACAAGGCATTTGCAGAAGGGAAGGAAAAGGGAATAATCAGTACAAGCAGCAGCGGAAAGTTCTACCTGAGCTGACTGCCCATTTCTTTTTCTTTACATTTAAGTTTGGTACTTTATAATTTATTTAAATACTTGTTCAGGAGGAGTAATTATGCTCATAAACCTTGAAATGCATGAAGACATCAGGAAGAAGAATGCCGCACGATGCAGGGAAAAAGGCATCAAGCTTCCAACATTCAAAGAGATGATCAATCCAGAGCTGATTGAAAGAGGCGTGAAGGAGAAACTGAAAGATGTGGGCCTCTGGGATGTGAACCCGCTTAACCTATATAGGATAAACTGGCATAACGAGAGGAAGGAAAAAGGCGGAGAATTCGGCAAGGTTAACTATATAGAAATTCCAAGGGAGATTACAGGAACAAAGGCAAGGATCTTTGCCCTTGCCGGAAAGTTCTTCCCATGCGGAGTTCATAAGGTAGGTGCTACATATGCATGCCTCGCACCTGCCCTTGTAACAGGTAATTTCGATGCAGTCAGGCAGGAAGCAGTATGGCCAAGCACAGGAAACTACTGCAGGGGCGGCGCATACAACTCTGCCCTGCTCGGATGCAAGAGCATTGCAATACTTCCAGAGGATATGAGCCAGGAAAGATTCAACTGGCTGAAAACCGTGGCTGGTGAAATAATAGCCACACCGGGATGTGAATCGAACGTAAAGGAAATCTTCGATAAATGCCATGAGCTCAACGCAGAAAGGGGAAACAGCATCGTAATATTCAACCAGTTCGAGCAGTTTGAGAACTATCTCTGGCATTATGAGGTCACAGGTGCTGCAATCATTGAAGTGCTTAAGGAACTTGGAATAAGGGATGACCAGATCAAGGGCTATGTCTCAAGCACAGGAAGCGGCGGCACTCTCGCAGCCGGAGACCATCTGAAAGATGTATATCCAAACATCAAGATAGGAGCCGGAGAGGCTTTGCAGTGCCCGACTCTGCTGAGAAACGGATTTGGAGCTCACAGGATTGAAGGAATCGGAGACAAGCATGTTCCATGGATCCATAATGTGAGAAATACGGATATGGTTCTCAGCATTGACGATCAGGACTGCATGGACACATTCCGCCTGTTCAACGAAAAGGATGGCCATGAATACCTGAAAAAGCAGGGACTGAGCGAAAAGCAGATAGATGATCTTTCACTCTTTGGAATCTCAGGAATCGGAAACCTCCTTGGAGCCATAAAGATGGCTAAATACTATGAGATGGATGAAGATGACGTCGTATTCACAATCCTTACCGACTCCTCTTCAATGTACACATCACGCCTGGCAGAACTTACGGAGCAGCAGGGAGCATTCAGCGAGATGGAAGCAGCAAAGGTGCATTCAGCCGCTCTTATGCACCAGGGAATAGACAATGCACTAGAGCTTGGCTATTACGACAGGCTTCGCATACATAATCTCAAGTACTACACATGGGTTGAGCAGCAGGGAAAGACATATGAAGAGCTCAACAGGCAGTGGTATGACAAGACTTACTGGAAGAGCATTCCTAAGATGACAGCTCAGATTGATGAGCTCATCGAGTCATTCAATAAGGAGATCGATGGCTAAATGAGATTCAGATATGTCTGCTCAGACTGCGGCAGGGAATATGTGACAGATAAGATCATGTACCTCTGCCCAGAGTGTGAGAAAGAGAATGATGGCTCATCATTCCCAAAGGGAAACCTTATTGTTGAGCTTTCCTATGATGTGCTTGAAAAGGCAAGAAACAAGGAGCATGTCACGCCTGAGGATTTCTATCCCTATGAGGTCAGGCACCAGGATGCATTTCCTATCGGTGTGACTCCCCTAATCAGGCCAGAGAGGATAGAAGGTGCGTCAAACCTCTATTTCAAGCTGGACAGCCAGTTGATATCAGGATCATTCAAGGACAGGGCAAGCTATCTTGTAGGTGAGCAGGCTAAGGCAATCGGAGAGAAGAAGATTGCCTTAGCCTCAACTGGCAATGCAGGGGCTGCAATGAGTGCAGTAGGTGCAGCCCTTGGCCTTGATATAGTGCTCTTTGTCCCTGAGACAGCTCCCATAAACAAGCTTATGCAATCCGTACTCTACGGAGCTCATGTAGTGCCTGTGAAGGGAAGCTATGATGATGCATTTGCCCTCTCTATTGAATATACCAGGCGCTATGGTGGAATAAACAGGAATACGGCTTATAACCCTATGACCATTGAAGGGAAGAAGAGCATATCAATAGAGCTTTTCGAGCAGATGGGAAGGAAAGTACCGGATGCAGTCTATGTTCCTGTAGGAGACGGGTGCATCATAGCCGGCGTTGCAAAGGGTTTCATGGACCTGAAGAAAGCGGGACTGATAGACCGCCTTCCGCGCCTTATTGCATCACAGAGCACGAAATCTGATGCAATATCCAGAGCTCTTAAATATGGTGACTACTCCCCTATTTCCGCAAAAACACGTGCAGACAGCATCTCAGTGGATCTGCCTGCAAACGGACGGATGGCAGTTAGGTATATAAAGGAATGCCAGGGCTGGTCTGTTGAAGTTGATGATGATGAGATAATCAGTGCTGAACTTGAGCTCTGCAGCAAGGCAGGAGTTCTTGCAGAGCCTGCAGCATCGTGTGCATACGCGGCATTCAAAAAAGACAGGGAACATGCACTCTCCATTCTTGGAGAGGATGCAGTGACAGTAGTCCTTTTAACAGGCACAGGCTTTAAGGACATGAAAGTTTTCGATGGCAGGGTCAGCCTTCCTGATTCAATTGAAAACTCCATAGATGCCTTGGCAGGGCTTGAATTCTAATTCCATGCAGGAGGTTTTTCCTCCTGCAATACCTATTTTCCTAAACAAATTGCCTGACTTGTCTATTTTGTTATTCTAGCTGTTTTTGACTAGGGCAAAACCTGGAATACTACCCTTTTCAAAACTTTTGATTTTCATTATTTTCTTATCTGATATGCTGAATATAGGAATTGATGTTGGCTCTACCACTATGAAAGTGGTAGCCGTTGATGACAATTTGAATATAGTCTACAGCGCCTACGAGCGCCATTACTCAGAAATATTTAAAAGGGCTGCAAAAATGCTTTCCGACGCACTGGAAAAGCTGGGGGATGTGGATGTGTCCGTATCCCTTTCCGGTTCTGCGGGAATGGGGCTGTCGGAAAAGTCAGGAATCCCTTTCATCCAGGAAGTGTATGCAACACGCGTTGCCGTAAACAGGTTCCTTCCTGGCACTGATGCTGTAATCGAACTTGGCGGAGAAGATGCCAAAATACTGTTTCTTACAAACGGCCTTGAGG
Source organism: uncultured Spirochaetales bacterium (assembly GCA_949295125.1). Lineage (GTDB taxonomy): Bacteria > Spirochaetota > Spirochaetia > Sphaerochaetales > Sphaerochaetaceae > Ornithospirochaeta. Next base: position 13,666 of record CASFJV010000037.1, on the reverse strand, counting down.
TCAGGATGAACGGGACATGTGCCGGAGGAACAGGAGCATTCATAGACCAGATGGCGACACTGCTTGGCATTTCAATGGATGATGTGGACCGCCTGGCAGAAAAAGCCAGCGAAATATACACTATCGCTTCACGGTGCGGAGTATTTGCAAAATCGGACATACAGCCTCTCATCAACCAGGGAGCAAAGACAGAGGACATCGCAGCATCGATCCTTGTTGCCGTCGTTAACCAGACAATTGCAGGACTTGCACAGGGAAGGAAAATCGAGGGGAATGTAGTATACCTTGGCGGCCCGCTTACATTCATAAGGAATCTGAGGAAGCACTTTGATGAAGCGCTCTGCCTGAAGGGGACATGTCCAGAGAACTCACTTTACTATGTTGCACTTGGGACTGCACTCTCACCGGGCGGCAGGGAGACAACACTCAGTAAGCTGATTGATGAGATAGGTTCCCTAAAAGGAAGCGGCAACTATACAAAGCTCCCTGCCCTGTTCAAGGACAGGAAGGAATATGATGAGTTTTTGGCAAGGCACAGGAAGGCTACTGTACCATTCACGGATCCAAAGGCATACCGTGGGGAAGCATATCTTGGAATTGATGCTGGAAGCACTACCATAAAATGTGTCCTCATAGACATAAATGAGAACCTCCTGCTTTCCAGATACAGCCCGAACAACGGAAATCCCGTACAGGCAATAACAAGCTTCCTTAACAGCGTGTATGAAGATTATCCGAACATAATCATCAGGGCCAGTGCCTCTACAGGATATGGAGAGGATCTGCTGAAAACCGCATTCAACCTTGACTATGGCCTTGTTGAGACAGAAGCCCACTTCATGGGAGCCAAGCACTTCAAGAAGGATGTTGACTTCATAATCGACATTGGCGGACAGGACATAAAGTGTTTCAAGATCCGTGATGGTGCAATAGATGACATCTTCCTCAATGAAGCATGCTCTTCCGGATGCGGATCATTTCTCCAGACATTTGCCAACGCACTTGGAAAATCCAGCCAGGAATTCGCTTGCCTTGCCATAGACAGCAGGAGCCCGGTTGACCTCGGATCAAGATGCACAGTTTTCATGAACAGCTCTGTCAAGCAGGCGCAGAAAGATGGAGCTGGCATTGAAGACATCTCCGCAGGCCTTGCCATAAGCGTTGTGAAGAACGCACTCTATAAGGTCATAAGGGCACAGAGCAAGGATGCCCTTGGAGAGAATATAGTAGTCCAGGGTGGAACATTCCTCAACGATACGGTCCTCAGGGCTTTTGAGATGGAGCTTGAGCGCCCTGTGATAAGGCCTGAGATAGCTGGCCTTATGGGAGCATTCGGAGCAGCCCTTTATGCAAAGCACAGGAAGGAGAAGGAAAAGACCCCCTCTTCGATAATATCGAAAGAGGAACTGCTGAACCTCAATCCTGAGATAAGGAGTGCAAGGTGCAATGGATGCAGCAACCACTGCCTTCTCACAATCAACAACTTCGGGCTGAACAAGAGGAGGCTGATCAGCGGCAACAAGTGCGAAAAGCCTATCACAGGGGTAAAGAACAAAGAGACAAGCGATCTCAACCTCTACATGTACAAGCAGGAACTGCTGAAGGAATATATCGCTAGGCGTCCTGAGAATAGGAGAGGCAGGCTAGGCCTTCCTCTTGCACTTGGAATGTATGAGCTCCTGCCATTTTACCAGACTCTCTTTGAAGAGCTTGGATATGAAACGGTGGTATCGCCTTTTTCTGACAGGTCACTCTACATCTCAGGCCAGGCATCCATTCCATCGGATACTGTATGCTTTCCTGCAAAGCTGATGCATGGTGCTGTGGAATACCTGAAAAAGCAGAATGCCGATATGATATTCATTCCTGCATCCTCATACAATGTTGATGAGCAGAAGGGCACCAATCACTTCAACTGCCCTATTGTCGCATATTACGGGGAAGTGATCAGGACAAACCAGGATCTTGGGGGAATTCCTCTACATCTGACATACCTTTCGCTTGAAAGGCCAAAGGTGTTTGCAAAGAGGATTGCAGATGAATTCGGCCTGAAGAGGAAGGAAGTCCTCAAAGCTGCGGAGAAGGCATATAAGGCACTTGAGGATTACCACAGGAAAGTGATCAGGAAGGGAGAAGAGATCATAAGGAAAGCAAGGGCAGAAAAGAAACACATAATAGTCCTCTCAGGAAGGCCATACCATGTGGATCCTGAGATCAACCATGGAATAGACAGGCTTCTTGTCTCCCTGGGAGCAGCTGTCATAACAGAGGACAGCATCAGCTACAAGCAGGAGAAGAAGGATGTCGGGGTGCTGAACCAGTGGACATACCATGCAAGGCTGTATGATGCAGCCCGCTATATTGCCGATAAGGAAGATATGGATCTTGTGCAGCTTGTATCATTCGGATGCGGACTTGATGCAGTCACTACGGATGAAGTCAGGGATATACTCAGGAGCGAAGACAAGATCTATACCCAGATAAAGATCGATGAGATTACGAACCTTGGCTCTGTCAAGATCCGCCTGCGTTCACTCTTTGCGGCTATGGAGATGAAGAAATAATGCCTCAGTATACAAAAGAGATGAGAAAGGACGGCTGGACGATTGTCGTTCCAAACATGTCCGAAATACATTTTGACATAATCAAGAGAATCTTCGAGAACTACAGGATGAATGTGGTCCTTCTCGAGAACAATGATCCCTCGCTCATAAACGAAGGGCTGAAATACGTGCATAATGATATGTGCTATCCATGCCTGCTTGTTATAGGTCAGATGCTTGATGCCATCAAGCGCGGCATTGTTGACAAGGACAGGTGTGCACTTGTCATCTCGCAGACCGGAGGGGGATGCAGGGCATCAAACTATTACTTCCTCCTTTTAAAGGCATTAAAGCGTGCCGGACTGGAGAACATTCCTGTAATCTCAATGAACCTTCAGGGAATGAACTCCAATCCAGGCTTCAAGATCACACTCAATATGATCATCCAGGCATTCACTGCCCTCATATATGGCGATATGCTCATGATGCTTTCAAACCAGACAAGGCCTTATGAGGTCAATAAGGGAGATACAGACAGGCTTGTAAAGAAATGGAGTGACTACATCGGCGGGTGCTATGCAAAAAACCGCGGATACTTTGGATCTCACATGAGGGAGAACCTGAACAGGATCAGCGATGACTTTGCAGCAATAAAGCAAAACAGGGTTGCTAAGGTCAAGGTCGGAGTTGTCGGCGAGATTTACATGAAGTACTCAAGGCTCGGGAACAGCAACCTCAAGGAATTTCTTGAAAGCCAGGACTGTGAGGTAATGCTTCCTCCAATGCTTGGCTTCGTATTCTACTGTTTCACAAATGGGATACATGACAGGGAGTTCTATGGGGGGCGTGCACGCTATGCTTTCTTCGTCAAGCATTTTGCAATGCCTTATCTTGAACGTTTTGAGCGCTGGATGGAAGAAGCGATTGAGCGCCACAGCATATTCCACCGCCCTGCAACATTCAAGGAACTTGAAGAGTATGGAAAGAGCATAATAAGCCAGGGATGCAAGATGGGAGAAGGCTGGCTTCTGACAGCTGAGATGGTTGAGCTTGTTGAGAAAGGCTATTCCAACATAGTATGCACACAGCCATTTGGATGCCTTCCAAACCACATATGCGGGAAAGGAATGGTGCGCCCTATCAAGGAGAAATACCCTGAGGCCAACATCGTGCCGATTGATTACGATCCATCAGCCACAAAGGTAAACCAGGAGAACAGGATCAAGCTCATGCTTGCCGTTGCAAGGGAAAACCTGGAGAAAGAGTGAAGAAAAAACGCCTTGGAGAAAATCCAGGGCGTTATCTTTTTACATCACAACGTGCATCTTTTCCTTGATTTTCCGGATGTTCTCGTTTCCGATCTCATTAGCTTTCCTTGTTCCTTCGTTAACGATATCCTTCACCTCATCAATATGTGCCTCGTAATATGCCCTCTTCTCCCTTATAGGATCGAGAAGTGCGTTTATCTTCTCTGCAAGTAGCTTCTTGCATGCAACACATCCAATCTGGGCATTTCTGCACATTCCCTCAATGTTAGGGCACTCTTCTGCATTGAATGCCTGGTGGTACTTATAGATTGTGCATACTTCAGGGCGTCCTGGAATCTTTACAGATATCCTGTTTGTATCCGTTACTCCGCTCTTTACCTTCCTGACGATCTCCTCCGGTGAATCCGAGAGGTAGATTGCATTTCCAAGGCTCTTTCCCATCTTTGCGTTTCCATCTATTCCGCAAAGCCTTCCAACAGATGAAAGCTTATACTCAGGCTCTACGATCTCTGTGCCATAGAGGTCGTTGAACTTCCTTACGATCTTGCGGGTCATCTCAATGTGAGGAATCTGATCCTCTCCTACAGGGACAAGGTGTGCATTGCAGAATGTTATATCTGCACTCTGTGATACCGGATAGCCTAAGAAGCCATATGTCATCTCCTTATATCCGTAGTTCTTTGCCTCTGTCTTGATCGTAGGGTTATGCGAGAGCTGCGGGACTGTAACAAGCATGCTGTAGAAGATTGTAAGCTCTGCAATGGAAGGAATCATGGACTGCTGTATGATTGTAGCCTTTTCTGGATCAAGGCCAACAGAGAGGTTGTCTATCGCAACCTGGTAGATTGAGTCATGGATAAGCTCAGGTTGCTCAAAATGAGTTGTGAGGGCCTGGACATCCGCAATAAGGATGAACTCCTCATATTCGTCCTGAAGCTCCACCCTGCTTTTGAGAGATCCTACATAATGCCCTAAATGAAGCCTTCCTGTGGGCCTGTCCCCTGTTAAAATCCTCTTTTTCATCACTCCCCCTTGCTGCCCTTCATATGGTCTGTTGAGTAAAAACCGCTTCCATGGAATACCACTTCAGGTGCTTCAAAGACCCTTCTTGCCTCCCCTTTGCATTCAGGGCAGATCTCAGGATCATCAGCCTGATCATAGCTTTTATATTCCTCAAAATGTTTTCCGCACTTAGTGCAGATGAAATCATAATATGGCATTATACAATTCCTCCTGAGAATGAAGAGACAATATCAAGATACTTGCTGAATTCCTCATCCTCCATAACCTTATTCAGTATAAGCACGCTGCTTCCTTCCTGCCTTATCATATCTGAGAGTGCTTTTATATCAAGCCTTTCCCCTGCCCTCCTGATTCTCTGTACAGCCAGGTTCCTCATCAGGACAGAAAAGGTCTTGGCACTTCTCTCATCGCTGAAATCAACAGTGGCTGACAGGTAATGGACACTATCCGACGTGTCCACGCTGATTATGGCATAGTTCATGCTTGAGAGCACAGCAAACGGAAGGTCAAAGCCAAGATCAATCATAGTGCGTGGGCTCTTGACATAGATTGCAAAAAGGGAAGATGCCATCAGGTCTGCCATTTTTGAAGGGATAAGTAGGGACCTTTTATCCAGAGTCCTCTCCTTTGCCTCTTCATAGTCTCCTGTTGAGAAAAGCAGGATTCCTGTCTCAGGCACGCCCATGCTGATTTTCCCATTGCTGTAGTACTTTCCACCATCAATGCTGACCTTTTCAAAGCCATCCATCGAACCAATTGCCATTGGAACCAGCACTTTTCCAAAGTTCCCTTCCAGGGCACCGTAAAGTGTCCAGTTCTCAATCGGAAGGGGATATGTTCCGCTTTCGTCTGGCATAAGGGCAACATTGATCCTCTCCGTCCTTTCCATTACCGGATTGCTGCCAAGCTCTGCATTCCCCTCTTTCACCCTGCTGGCATCTGCAGTCACTACGATCTCGCCATCCCTTCCCATAGCCTGGAAATAGTACTCACTCTGGAAAGGGCTGTGATGGACACAGCCCGTAAAAGCTACCGCAATGGCTAATACTGATAAAGCTTTCTTCATACTTTCTCAATTTGAAGAGTCACTTCAGTTTCAGCAACTTCTGCACTCTTTCCATTGTTCTTCCTGATCTCAAGGCTGTCCGCAAGGGTCTCTCCTGCGATATAGGAAGCAAATTTTTCAACTGCATCGTCTATCCTTCCAGAGCCCTTGATCTCAACCCTGATATGATCAGAAACCTCAAATCCGGCTTCCTTCCTCTCGCTCTGGATCAGGCGCACGATATCCCTTGCAATACCTTCAAGCAGAAGATCCTCAGTAACGTTGGTGTCAAATCCTACAGTCAGGGATCCTTCATTGAGAACCTTCACATTTTCCTTCTCACTTCTCTGCACGGCAAGATCATCAGCCTTAATCATTATGGATCCTGAAGAATATGCAACCTCCTTTTCCCCTCCATCAAGAATTGATGCGATCTCATCTGATGTAAAGAGCTGGATTGCTGCTGCAACTTCCTTCATGTTCTTTCCAAGCCTTGAACCAAGGGCCTTGAAGTTTGCTTTTGCAGAATAGGATACAAGCTCTGATTCATCGCTCTCTATGAAGACCTTCTTCACGTTGAGCTCTTCCTTGATTATATCAGTATTCTTCTCAAGGATCCTCCTGTCATCCTCATCCATGTCTACGATGAAGAAAGATGAGAGAGGCTGCCTGATCTTGAGGTTTGATGAGCTTCTGAGTGCACGGCCCATTGCAATTGCCTTCATTGCAAGGCTCATCTCCTTTTCAAGCTCCAGATCCCTCTCTTCAGCTTTATAGACAGGCCAGGAAGAGAGATGTATGGATTCTGCCATATCATCAGTCTTCAGGTTCTGGTATATCTCCTCTGTAACAAAAGGAACCAGAGGGCAGGCTACCTGCATCACAGTAAGCAGGACCTTATAGAGCGTATCATATGCCTCTTTCTTATCCCCGTCGTTCTCAGACCTCCAGAATCTCCTCCTGCTGCGCCTGATGTACCAGTTGTTCAGGTCATCCACAAATGAAACGATTGCATTGCATGCACCCTGTACATCATAGGAATCGAAAGCTGTCTCAACATCGTGGATAAGGCGGTTTGTTGCACTTATGATCCACCTGTCAAGAGGATTCTTCAGATCCTTATACTCTGTCCTGGACGGCTCATAGCCATCGATATTCGCATAAGTGACGAAGAATGAATATGCATTCCATAGCGGAATGAGAAGGTTCTTGAGCACATCCTTGACCATGTCATCATTGAATTTCAGGTCATCTGCCTTCACAAGGCATGAGTCCACAAGAGCAAAACGGAGAGCATCAGCTCCATATGTGTTCACAAGCTCCATAGGATCCGTATAGTTATGCTCGCTCTTGCTCATTTTCCTTCCATCGGAGGCTAAAACGATTCCGGAAACAATGCAGTTGTAGAAAGCCGGCTTCTCAAAAAGTGCAGCAGCAAGGACTGTGAGAGAATAGAACCATCCCCTGGTCTGATCAAGCCCTTCATTGATGAAGTCTGCAGGGAAGATCCTCTTGAAACGTTCCTTGTTCTCAAATGGATAGTGCTGCTGGGCATAAGGCATGCTTCCTGATTCAAACCAGCAGTCAAGAACGTCAGGAATTCTCCTCATTGTTCCCTTTCCATCTGGGCTTGGCCATGTGATCTTATCCACAAAGTGCTTATGGAGGTCAGTTACCCTGACTCCGGACTTCTCTTCAAGTTCTGCCCTGCTTCCAATCACTTCAATATAATCTGAACCGTCGCACTTCCAGATTGGGATCGGGTTTCCCCAGAACCTGTTTCGGCTGATTGCCCAGTCCTTGGCTCCCTCAAGCCATTTTCCGAACCTTCCATGCTTTATGTGGCCAGGAACCCATGTAATCTGCTCATTTGCATCAAGCATATGCTGCTTTATCTTCTGGACATCCACAAACCAGCAGCTCATGGCACGGTAGATCAGAGGGCTGTGTGTCCTCCAGCAGAACGGGTATGAGTGGAGGTAGTTCTCCCTCTTAACAAGCTTTCCATGCTCCTTCAGCCATTCGATGATGCTTTTATCTGCATCTTTTACGAAGACACCCTGCCAGTCTGGAACTTCCTCAGTAAAGCGGCATGCTGAATCTATCGGGCAGATTGTCGGGATTCCTGTCCCTTTGAGCACGTTATAGTCATCCTCACCGAATCCTGGAGCTGTATGTACAATTCCGCATCCGTCTTCAGTAGTTACATAGTCACCGCAGACAACGACGAATGCGCCGCTTGACTGCTTGAGATCTGCAAAATACGGGAAAAGAGGCTCATATGTCCTGCCCTTGAGGTCAGTGCCCTTCATCCTCCTGATGATCTTATAGCCCTTGTTATCACGGTAGTACTTTCCAATGAGCTTCTCTGCAATGTAGTACCTGTCACTGCTCTCTTCATCCTCTATTAGCACGTAGTCGATATCTGGACCAACAGCAAGTGCCAGGTTAGAAGGAAGTGTCCATGGAGTCGTTGTCCATGCAAGGAAATATGTGTTTTCCTCTCCGTCTGCCTTGAACCTTACGGTGACAGCAGGATCGGTCACATCCTTATAGCCGCCAAGGTTGACTTCCATATTTGAAAGCGGACACTCAAGCTTAGGTGAGTATGGAAGGATGTTGAATCCCTCATAGATGTAGCCTTTTTCGTACAGTGTCTTGAATACCCACCATACGGACTCCATGAAATCCGGATCCATTGTCTTATAATCGTTATCGAAATCAACCCAGCGCCCCATGCGGGTGACGTACTCTCTCCATTCATTGGTGTACATCTGGACTTTGGACCTGCAGGTCTCGTTGAATTTATCAACGCCATAGTCCATGATTGCCTGATGTCCATGCACATCAAGCTCGCGCTCTACGATGCTCTCAATTGGAACTCCGTGGCAGTCCCATCCGAACCGCCTGATAACCCTCTTGCCTTTCATTGTCTGGTAGCGGGGGATTGCGTCCTTTATGGTTCCAGGCACCAGGTGCCCAAAATGAGGAAGGCCTGTTGCAAATGGAGGCCCGTCATAGAAAACGTATTCGTTGTCTTCAGGTCTCTGTTCAATAGATTTCTTGAAGATATCATGATCTTGCCAAAACTTGAGAACTCCCTCTTCCATCTTAGGGAAATCCACTTTGCTGTTAACTGAATGGAACATTTATCCGACTCCTATATGTACATAGCTGAACGCTTGAAATTCTGTGGCTTATTATACTAAGTGACCTATTTTATATCAAGGATAGCAGATTGCCGTTGCCTTGGAAGAAAGAGTGAAAAGAAGTATCATGAGAAGCTATGAAAAAGTATCCGGTAGATAACAGGCTGAAAGGCTTTGCAGAAATATTCAGGAAAAACGGCTATTCACTCTATCTTGTTGGAGGAGCAGTCAGGGATTTCCTGCTGAAAAAGGAAAACCATGACTATGACTTCACGACTGACGCAGAGCCCATGGAAATCAAGAAAATGTTTTCACGCACTGTTGATACCGGAATCAAGCATGGAACAGTTACTGTACTCTATAAAGGCGGAAGCTATGAGGTGACCACGTTCAGGAGCGAAGGGGACTATAAGGATGGCAGGCATCCTGATTCCGTATCCTTCATAAAAAGCCTCTCAGAAGACCTGAAAAGAAGGGACTTCACGATAAATGCCCTGGCAGCATCCCTTCCTGATGGGAAGATCATCGATGAGCATGATGGAATAAGTGATCTGAAGAGAAAAAGGATCAGGGCGATAGGAAACCCTGAAGAGCGCTTTGGGGAAGATGCACTCAGGATGCTCAGGGCCTGCAGGTTTGCCTCAAAGCTTTCTTTCAGCATAGAAGATGATACTTTCAAGGCAATTGCCAAGATGCACAGCAATGTGAAAGCTGTCTCTGCAGAGCGCATAAAGGAGGAGGTTTTTGCCCTGATCCTTTCAGATGATCCGGTCCGTGGCCTTGAATACATGAGGAAAAGCCTCCTGATGGCCGATATTTTCCCAGAACTGTATGAGACAGCCGGCTTTGAGCAGAAAGGAGTCCATAAGGAGGATCTCTACCATCACCTTCTCAGAACGCTGGAAAGGGCAAAGGAGAATGGGCACAGCCCATATGTGCGCATTGCAGCCCTCTTCCATGATATAGGAAAGCTCAATACAAGAAGGAGCGGCAGCGGGCGGGAGTACACTTTCTACGGCCATGAAGAGGAGAGTGCAAGGATCTACAGGAATATTGCCATGAGGCTTAAGACAAGCAATGAGGAGAGGGATAAAGTTGCACACCTTATCCTGAACCATATGTTCTCCTACACCCCTGACTGGTCTGATGCGGCTGTCAGGCGTTTCATAAACCGTGTGGGAAGGGAAAACATAGATGATCTTATAGACTTGAGGATTGATGATGCTGAGGCAATCAGCGGGAGTGTGAATCCTCTTATGCTTATTGCCCTTATTGAGAGAATCAATGCCGAATATGAAAAGGAATCCGCACTAACCCTGAAAGACCTTAAGATAACAGGAAACGACCTTATAAGGGAAAACATACTGAAGCCTTCAAAACAGATGGGAGAAGTATTGAACAGGCTTCTGGATGAGGTAATAGAAAACCCCGCTTTGAATGACAGGCAAACGCTTTTAAGGCTTGCTAGCGAACTAGTCCAAGGGAAATAAGGGCAAGGTGTGCAGCATTCTGCTCTGCGCTCTTCTTGTTTTTCCCGCTTGCCGGTCCATACTCAACACCCTGCACTTTTACAGATACCCTGAACTCCTGTGCGTGGTCAGGCCCGCTCTGGCTTACTAAGCGGTAAGAAGGGAGATCCTTCCTGTTTTTCTGCAGGTATTCCTGAAGCTGGGTCTTATAATCCTTGAAATCGAGGCTTCCTTTCAGGTATCGGTCGATCTGCCCCTTTATGAAGGACAGCGTATATGCCCTTGCAGCCTCAAGCCCCTGGTCAAGATAGATAGCGGCAATAACCGCCTCCATAGCATCTGCAAGAACAGCCTTTTTCTTCTTTCCACCCTGGAGAAGCTCTCCATGGCCAAGAAGAAGGTATTTATCGAACTCCATATCAACAGCAATCTCTGAAAGACTCTCTTCACTGACAACACTTGCCTTGATCTTTGAGAAATCACCCTCATGGAGTGAGGAGAAAGAAGAGAACAGGTAATCGGCAGTAATCATGCCAAGAACGCTGTCCCCCAGGAATTCCAGGCGTTCGTTGTTATCCACATCCCCCTTCTGCTCATTGGCATATGATGTATGAGTGAAAGCAAGATTCAGGTATCTGAGATCGTTGAATTTAAGTCCGTGCTTCTCTTGGAAAGAGAAAAGCTCCCTCTCACGCTCATGCGTTATTCTGGGAGCTTTGATTACTTGAGCGTTCAATTCAGCTCAGTTCCTTTGCTAAATAGCGTACAGCATCTCCAACAGTTTCAAATTCGTTGGCCATGTCATCGCTGATCGTGACGCCGAGTTCCTCTTCAATTGCATAAACCAGCTCGTACGTATCCAGGCTGTCAGCACCAAGATCCTTCCTGAAATTTGCATCCATTGTAATCTTTGCCGGATCAATTGAAAGCTTCTCTACTACGAGATCCTTAACTTTTGAAAATACTTCGTTCTCTGTCATGTTAAACCCTCTTATAATTATTCCTCATCCTTGACAACTACCTGACGTCCTGCGTAATATCCGCACTTCGGGCATACATGGTGTGAAGGAATAAGGTTTCCGCATGTCTGGCATTCGCTCAGATTTGGAGCTGAGAGCTTCATATTGGCTGCCTTTCTTGATGCAGCTTTTGCTTTTGATGTTTTATACTTAGGAGTTGCCATTTGTAAACCTCTTCTACTTTATTTTTTCCGACATCTCACGATATTACCAAAAGGAAAATATTGCGTCAACGGTTTTAGAAAAGAAAGCCAAATATAATTCCTCTTTTCTGACACGATGCCAAAATGTGTTAAAAACATTATACAACAATATTTGCAGTAATCAAGCATATTCTAAAATAATGCATGAAAATACTTAAGAAATTTAGTTCACTGGAGAAATTATAGCCGTATCAAAATCCAATGCTTTTCCAGTAAAGCGATAACCTCCTTGAGGCATTATATACCCGGCAACGGATTCAGATCCAGCCCTACCCTGGAAATTCATATTGCCACTGGTCCCTTCGGTAAACATAGTAACCCTGACTTGCTTTCCGTTTTCTGCAGTAAGTGAAAAGCTTTTTTCATCATTTCCATCAAAGCTTTTTACCGTTACCTGTCCATTATGGAAATAATATAGGTGATCCTCAGTAATTCCATACACTGCATCCTTCGGATAATAAACGCTGCTGCAATCATACTCAATCCTGTCCGCATCCCTGAAGGAAACCCTTATTATTTGTTGATCGTCTGGTTCAATGTAAAATTCAAACTTTCCCTTCTTTACTGACTGCCTGTCAAGGTAAAGATCCTTAAATGAGTCAGGAACATAATCAGCAGCTGTAAGCTGTCCACCATCTGCAAAGGACATTACAGGCTCTCCTTTCCTGAAAAGATAAGAAATGCCGTTAAATCCAATCTCAATCTCATAGCCATCAGCAAATTCAAAAACATCTGTGCTTCCATCAGGGGTAATAATCTTTACACCTGTAAGGCTGTATGAAGTGCCATGGAGATTGTATCCGCCGTTTTTGTCTTCTGTATAGTGTTCATAGAAAATATTTCCGAACCTGTCCAGCCATACACAGCCTATGACATCACGGGTCCAATAGGTATTTACTGTCAATGTGCCATCACCATTGAAAGTGAACTTATGGAATCCAATGGGGACACTGTTTGTCTCCCATGACTGAATGCTGGAGAGAAATGTATTTTCATACTCATATGTCTCATAGCCATCTGTAAACCATTTCTGTGAAGTCACTCCATTAAGCAGATAGATCTTTCCAGTGCCCTTATCAACTACAAAGAGAATGGCATCATCGTCATCAGGTGAATGTACCCAGTCGTCAAAAGGCCAGTAGTTTGGGTTATCAGAAGATTGCACATTAATGAAATCAAAGCGGCTTCGCTGTTTATAATAAGATACGATCTTATTCTCCAGAACATTATTGCCATTCTCATCCAGGAGGACCATATCCTCTATCGTGCCATCATCCTTTACAGCAATGAAAACAGCGCTGTCATCTAATGCACCGCCAGATGAAATGCTCCTTGCCCTGCCTGTCCCTGAAAAAGAAACAGCACCAAGAGCCTTCATGCTGTTCCAGTCATTGCCCACGCTCAGGGATTGTGGCCTGCTTCCTCTGACTGATCCATCACATGCACTGAAAGAAAGAATGCAAATAAGCAGAAAAACCAATCCGGTGAATTTCTTTATCTTCATTTTACCCCTCACAAAATACATACCTATTATATCCCTAAATCATGATTGGGCAAAGCCGGAAACCTGATCATATGCAGGGAAGATGAAAAGCTCAATCTTCAAGAAATGAATGGCTCATAATGTAAAACTCCTCCTGGCTGGGAAGCTTTTTCTTTTCCATAAGATCCAAGGTTTCATCATATTTCTGGGCATCCTCTTCACTGATTTCCATTACAGGGCTGCCCCTGTAGATCCATTTATGTCCGCCAAGGGCTCCGGGAATAAGCTCTTTTGCAAGCATGGCAGAAGGGAATTTCCCATTTTCCAGAGATACGCTGAAAAGCTTTGCGCTCCTGAAGCCGCGGGAAACATAGTTAACAGGGCTTCCAAAGATGATGATGGCGTCATAGCCAAGGGAAACCGCTTTTGAGAAAGAATGCTCCAAAAGCATTTTCCCATACCCT
>CASFJV010000036.1 GCA_949295125.1 uncultured Spirochaetales bacterium | reverse complement strand
CTAAGGATAAGTGCTGGAGGCTCGTTGAAATCGTCGAGAGAGCACGCTAAGGAGTAATGCCATGGTACAGATGCAGACTTATTTGAATGTAGCAGATAACAGTGGTGCAAAGCGTGTGCAGTGCATCAAGGTTCTTGGCGGCAGCCATAGATATATTGCCGGTGTTGGTGATATCATCGTTGTTGCAGTTAAGGATGCTCTTCCAAACGGAGCCATCAAGAAGGGCGACGTTCTGAAAGCTGTTATTGTAAGGACAAAGAAGGAATACCGCAGACCTGACGGTACCTATATCAGGTTCGATGACAATGCATGTGTTGTCATTGATGCCAACAATAACCCACGCGGAAAGCGTATCTTCGGACCTGTTGCAAGAGAGCTCAGGGATGGCTACATGAAGATCGTATCTCTCGCACCGGAAGTGTTGTAGGAGTTAGTATGAGACTGAAAAAAGATGACACAGTCAAGATCATTGCCGGAAAGGATAAGGGAAAGACCGGCAAGATCGTGAAGATTGACCCAAAGAAAGAGAGGGTCTATGTCCAGGGTGCCAACATGATCACAAAAACGGTCAAGAAAAAGAATCCTCAGGATAAGGGTGGCATGATGGAAATCGAGGCTCCAATCCACGTATCTAACGTTGCTTTAGTATCGAAGGATAAGACAACAAGGATTGGATATAAGGTAGAGAACGGAAAGAAAGTCCGTTACGCAAAGAAGACAGGTGAGGTACTCTAAGATGGCAGAAGAGAAATTTATTCCAAATTTCAAGAAGAAGTATCTTGAAGAAGTAGCACCTGAGCTTTACAAGGAATTCGGCTACAAGACTGTCATGCAGATTCCAAAGCTCGAAAAGATCACTGTCAGTGTTGGCGTTGGTGAGGCAACTGTAAACAAGAAGCTTCTTGACGCAGCTGTAAAGGAACTCGAGCAGATCACAGGACAGCATGTAGTTAAGACAAAGGCACGCAAGAGTATTGCAAACTTCAAGATCAGAGCTGGTCAGGAAATCGGTGCCATGGTTACTCTCCGCGGAGATAACATGTGGTATTTCCTCGAGCGCCTTATCTCAATTGCACTTCCACGTGTTAAGGACTTCAGGGGTGTTAAGCCAAATGCTTTCGATGGCCATGGAAACTACAGCCTCGGAATTACAGAGCAGATAATCTTCCCTGAAATCGATTATGACAAGATCGAGAGGGTAAGCGGCCTTAACGTCGCTATCGTAACGACTGCCAAGACTGATGAAGAGGCATATGCACTTCTCAAGAAGCTTGGAATGCCATTTGCAAAGTAAGGAATAGGAGTAGAATATGGCAAAGAAATCTTTGATTGTAAAAGCAAAGAAGGAACCGAAATTCTCCACACGTTCTTACAACAGATGCAGAATTTGCGGTCGTCCTCGTGGTTATATGCGCCAGTTTGATATGTGCAGGGTCTGCTTCAGAAAACTGGCTAGTGAAGGCCAGATTCCTGGCGTTACCAAATCAAGTTGGTAGGAGATAGTTATGGCACAGAGTGATCCAATTGCAGATATGCTTACCAAGATTAGGAACGCTAGTCAGGCTAAGCACGAAAAGGTAGAGATTACAACTAGCAAGATGAAGCTTCAGATCGTCAAGATCCTTAAGAATGAGGGCTTCATCAAGAACTTCAAGAAGGTTACAAAGGATAACATCACATTTATCCGCGTATTCCTTAAGTATGACGATGAGCAGAATCCAGTTATTCATGGCCTCGATCGTATCTCAACACCGGGTAGACGTGTTTATTGCGGATACAAGGATATGCCAAGTGTTTTCAACGGCAATGGTGTTGTAGTCGTTTCTTCCTCAACCGGAGTTATCACAGGAAAAGAAGCTGTGGCAGCTAAAGTCGGTGGAGAGATCATTTGCACTATCTGGTAAGGAGGAGCTATGTCACGAGTAGGTAAATTACCAGTAGCAGTACCTAACGGAGTTACAGTAACAGTCCAGGACGGACTTGTAACAGTCAAGGGAAGCAAGGGAACTCTCTCTCAGGCACTGAGGCCTGAAGTGAAAGTTGAGGTTAACGGAAACGAAGTCGTTGTCACAAGATATAACGATGAGAAAGCATCCAGAAGCTATCATGGCCTTTATCGCCAGCTTATTGCTAACATGATCAAGGGCGTTAGTGAAGGATACTCAAAAGTTCTTCTTATCAACGGCGTTGGTTACAGGGCAGAGGTAAAGGGAAGCATCCTTACACTCAACCTTGGATACTCAACTCCAATTGAGTATATGATTCCAGAGGGAATCAGCATCGCAGCAGACGGTCCTGCAAAGCTCACAAGTTCCGGCATCAGCAAGGAAAGGGTTGGACAGGTTGCAGCAGAAATCCGTTCCCTCAGGGGACCTGAGCCATACAAGGGCAAGGGTATTAAGTATGAGACTGAGACAATCCGCCGCAAGGTTGGTAAGTCTGGTGGTAAGAAATAAGGGGATTTGACTGATGAACAGAATGATAGATAAATCCAGAAGGCAGCTCAAAAGGAAGGCTCACATCAGAAAGAAGATTTCTGGAACACCTGAGAGGCCACGCATGACTGTTTTCAGAAGCAACCTCCATATGTATGTCCAGGTTATTGATGACACATGTGGAAAGACTTTAGTCTCCGCTTCCACTGTAGAAGCAGACCTCAAGAATCTCAGGAATACATGCGAGGACGCACTCAAGCTTGGCGAAATCGTAGGCAAGAGGATTCTTGATGCCAACATCGAATCCGTTGTATTCGACAGGAACGGTTACCTTTATCATGGTATCGTGAAGTCAATCGCAGACGGAGCTAGAAAAGCAGGCGTTAAGTTCTAGGAGCGGATATGGAAAGGTCTAAAGATTTTGAAAAGAAAGAAGATGTTTACGTAGAAAAGCTCGTAAAGCTTAATCGCGTATCAAAGGTAGTAAAAGGTGGTAAGAGATTCTCCTTCTCCGCACTCGTTGTAGTAGGAGATGGAAATGGAAAGGTCGGTTATGGCTTCGGTAAGGCCAATGATGTTACAGATGCAATCAAGAAGGCATCCAGCAGGGCCAGGGCAAGCATGATCACAGTTCCACTCAAGAACAGCACAATCCCACACGATGTGATTGGAAAGTTCAAGAGTGCATCAGTAATTCTCAAGCCAGCTGTTCCTGGTACTGGAGTTATCGCAGGTGGTGCAGTCCGCCTTGTCTGCGATGCAGCAGGTATCAAGGACATCATCTCAAAGAGCCTCGGATCCAGGAATGGAATCAACACAGTGAAGGCAACCTTTGATGGTCTGGAGAACCTGTTTGATGCAGCTAAGGTTGCAAAGAACAGAGGTAAGTCTCTAAAGGAAATGTGGGGTTAATCATGGCTGATAAGATTAAGATTACACTAATCAGGAGTGTTGCAGGCACTCTGCCAAAGCAGAGGAAAACTGTAAAGGCTCTCGGACTAGGAAAGATTAACAGCTCTGTTATTAAGGACAACAATCCTGTACATCAGGGAATGGTCCGCGTAGTTTCACACCTTGTAAAGGTTGAGGAGGTATAAGAATGCCACAGATTGTAAAGCCATTAGGCGCAACAAAGAAAAAGACCATTGTCGGCCGTGGTGCTTCCTCCAAGGGCAGGGCTTGCGGAAGAGGACATGACGGACAGAACTCAAGAAGCGGTGGCGGAGTACGCCTGGGCTTTGAGGGTGGACAGATGCCACTTTACAGGCGTGTTGCCCGACGTGGATTCTCAAATAGTCCATTTAAGAAGGAGTACGAGGCAATTAACCTCAAGGATCTTGAAGTTTCCTACGAAGCTGGAGAGGTTGTAAATGAGGCTAGTCTCAAGGAAAAGGGACTTTTAAAGGGTCATGAGGCAATTGCAAAGATCCTTTCAGTTGGAGAGCTTTCAAAGGCTCTGACAATTGAGGGAATCAAGTGCTCTGCAACTGCTGCTGAGAAGATCAAGGCAGCTGGCGGAGAGATCAAGTAAAAATCGAGGGTATCTGATGTCTAACACTCTGGTAGATATGATGCGCATGAAAGATATCAGGAAGAAGGTCCTAATCACATTAGGCCTTCTTGCTGTGTCCAGAATCGGAACAGTCATTCCTGTGCCTGGTATCAATCCAAACGCAGTTCTAAGTTACTTTGAAGCAAGTTCAAACAGCTTCACTGAATATCTGAACTTCTTCTCTGGTGGTGCTTTCAGCAATTTCTCTATTTTCATGCTGGGCGTTATGCCATATATCAGCACTCAGATCATCGTTCAGCTGCTGATGCTGGTAATTCCATCACTCAAGAAGCTCACTCAGGATCCACAGGGTGCGAAGAAGATTCAGCAGTATACACGCTATGGCACAATCGTAGTATGTATACTACAGTCCCTTGCAACTACAGTATATGCCAGGAGTATTCCAGGCGCTCTTACGATTGGAACCGTACCTTTTACGCTGATTGCAATCGTATCTGTAACAGCAGGCTCAATGCTTTTGGTCTGGCTTGGTGAGAAGATCACACAGTTCGGAATCGGAAACGGTATCTCACTCTTAATCTTCGCAGGTATCGTGGCAAGAATTCCATCTGCATTCTACTCACTCATCGTTGCAGTAAACGCTGGAACACTGAATCCTCTTGCAGTAGTGCTTGTCGTTGTAATGTTCTTCTTTGTTGTTGCCCTTGTAGTATATGAAGAGCAGGGTCAGAGGAAGATCCCTGTGCATTATGCAAAGAGAGTTGTCGGAAGGAAGATGTATGGCTCCCAGTCATCATTCATTCCATTCAAGATCAACCCAAGCGGAGTAATTCCTGTAATCTTTGCTTCTGCACTTCTTTCCTTCCCTCTGCAGATTGGATATAATTCGAACGTAAGATGGATGCAGGCAGTGGCAAACTTCCTTAATCCTCAGGGTGCCCCCTATATGATTATCTACACCTTGTTGATTATAGCATTTGCATTCTTCTATACACAGATCAGTCTCAATCCGATTGAGATGGCTAAGAATATCCGCGAGAACGGAGGTTCCATCCCGGGAGTAAGGAACGAGAAGCTTGAGGAGTACCTTACAAAGGTTCTCAACAGGATCGTTCTTCCAGGATCATTATTCTTGGCTTTCATCGCTTTGATTCCGACTCTGATACAGATGTTCTTCAACTTCCCAAGCAATGTTGCAATGCTTTTCGGTGGAACATCACTGATCATCCTGGTTGGTGTTGACCTCGATACAATGAGACAGCTTGACGGATTGATGAAGATGCATCATCATGATGGCTTTGTGGATGTTAAGAAACGCAAAGTCAAGAAAATATAAGAGGAGCTCACAAAATGAAAGTTAGAGCAAGTGTCAAACCAATTTGTGACAAGTGTAAAGTAATCAGACGTGCTGGTGTTGTACGCATCATCTGCGAGAACCCAAAGCACAAGCAGAGACAGAAGTAATAGGAGGCCAGGATGGCACGTATAGCAGGTGTTGACTTGCCAAACAAGGCAGTCAAGATTGCTTTGACTTATATCTATGGTATCGGTAGGGTATCAGCAGTAGATATCTGTAAGAAAACAAATATTGATCCGGAAGTAAGGATCAACACTCTTGACCAGGATCAGATTGCTCTTTTAAGGAAGGTCATTGAAGAAGAGTACAATATTGAAGGTCACCTCAGGACTGAGGTTGCCCTCAACATCAAGAGATTGATGGATATTGGATGCTACAGAGGACTGAGGCACAGGAAGGGGCTTCCTGTCCGCGGCCAGAGGACAAAGACCAACGCTAGAACCAGAAAGGGTAAGAAGAAGACCGTTGCTGGAAAGAAGAAGTAAGGGCAGGTGAGAAATGGCAAACGTTAAGAAAAAAGTTAAGAAGACCGTTCTGGAAGGTAATGTATATATCCAGACTAGCTTCAATAATACGATCATTACCGTTACTGATCTTGCCGGCAATGCATTAAGCTGGGCTAGTGCAGGCGGTCTCGGTTTCCGTGGGGCAAAGAAATCAACTCCATTTGCTGCACAGACAATTTGTGAAGCTGCTGTAAAGAAGGCAATGGACTACGGCTTGAAGGAAGTCAATGTCTATGTAAAAGGTCCAGGAGTCGGAAGGGAAAGCGCTATCAGGACTATTGGAGTTCTCGGACTCAAGGTCCGCTCTATTAGAGACGTTACACCTATTCCACACAATGGATGCCGCCCTCGCAAGACAAGACGTGTCTGATTTGCTGCGGGGCTACCCGCAGTACCTACTTTAAGGAGTTATAAATGGCAAGAAAATCACTTCTCAAGGGTTTTAAGAAGCCTACGGGAATTACTTCCGAACACACAGTAAGCACACCAGATTATGGTAAGTTCATTGCTTATCCGTTTGAGCGTGGTTATGGCACAACAGTGGGAAATACACTTAGGCGTGTACTTCTTTCATCCATCCAGGGATATGCTGTTACTTCAATCCGCTTCACAACATTTAATGGAGAGGACCATGCTGCTCATCTTGTAACAAGCGAATATGAGCCACTTACAGGTGTAAGGGAGGATATCAACGATATCATTGCTGCCATTAAGAAGCTTCAGATCAGTATGCCAGAAGATTCAGAGGGAACTGTTCTTACAATTACCTGCAAAGGCCCAGGCGTTATTACCGGTGCCGATTTTGAAAAGAACCAGGTGACTGTAACAAACAAGGATCTCGAGATCTTCACGATGATGGATGACTGTGACATGGAGATGGAAGTCCAGATCGATCTGGGAAGAGGCTATGTTCCTTCAGAATACAATGAGAAGTATTCAGAGGAACCTGGCGTTATTGCAATCGATGCATTCTTCTCTCCGGTCAAGAGGGTAAAGTACTCGATTGAGCCGACAAGGGTAGGCCAGAGAAATGATTATGACAAGCTTATTCTCGAGATCTACACAGATGGAACAATCAGCCCTGAGAATGCTCTTGGCGAAGCAGCAAAGATCATCAAGGATCATTTCACAATCTTTATCAATTTCGATGAGGGAAAGATTGCTTCCAATGATGAAGTTGATGAGGAAGAAGAGAGGATTAAAAGTATTCTCGATACTCCTGTAGAGGAGTTAGAGCTCACTGTTAGGTCTTCAAACTGTCTGAAGAATGCAGGAATTAAGACAATCGGTGATTTAGCAAAGAAGACTGAAGATGAGATCGGTAAGACAAGGAATTTCGGTAAGAAGAGCCTTACTGAAATTAAGGATAAGCTCAAGGAATGGGGCCTTACCCTTGGAATGACTGACTTCAGTGTATTAAAGACGTCTATCAAAGTTCCAGAGAACAAGGAAGTGGATAATGAAGCATAGAATTGGTTTTAACGCGCTATCTCGCACAACTAGCGAGCGCACAGCCCTCAAGAGAAACATGGTAACTTCCCTCTTTCGCTATGAGAGGATAGAGACCACAAAGGCAAAAGCTCTTGAAGTCAGGAAGATGGCAGAGAAGATGATCACACGTGCAAAGGTTGACAATGTTCACAACCGCAGGATGATCGCACGCGACATCAAGGATGAAGCTGTCCTGGACAAGCTCTTCAAGGAGATCGCTCCTCTCAATGCAGAGAGAAACGGAGGATACACCAGGGTTCTCAAGACTGGTTACCGCCTTGGAGACGCAGCTGAAATGGTAATCCTAGAGCTTGTAGAGAAAACTGCAAAGAAGGATGCCAAAGCTGAGAAGAAAGAAGCCAAAGCAAAAGCTAAGGCAGACAAGGAATCAAAGTAAGACCTTGTCAGAAGGTAGCAATACCTCAGCCCTCACGGTTTGTGAGGGTATTTTTTTTTGCTCTATATGCTGTATTTTATTGTGCTGAAACCACGTAAATATTGACAGAAAAAAATTAGGGTAGCTTCATAACCGGGTTGTATGGTTATGGTGATGGATTATTGTTTTCTCTCATCATTTGCCTTCTTCCTCAAAGCTGCTTTGAAACAAAAAAAGAAAGGAAGGAAAAAATGAAGAAACTATCAGTTCTCTTACTCGCAGTGTTTATCGCATTCAGTTTTGCTTCTTGTGATAACTCGACTCCAAGTCCAGTTGATAACGCACCTGAAATAAATACTCAGGATAAGTTTGGAGCTTTGGAAGATGGCGCAAAAGCTGAAATTAGTCTGTATCATAGTTCTCTTCTATTAGATGAAAAAGCTTTTGAAAATATTCAGAAGTTAACAGCAGAAGCATCAGAA
Organism: uncultured Spirochaetales bacterium; assembly: GCA_949295125.1. GTDB lineage: Bacteria > Spirochaetota > Spirochaetia > Sphaerochaetales > Sphaerochaetaceae > Ornithospirochaeta. Next base: position 44,986 of record CASFJV010000036.1, on the reverse strand, counting down.
AAGCCAAATACGGAAGTATCAGAATCTTTCTATAATGGATCTCTTAAAATTACTGCCAAGCAGGATGGAGAAAATGGATATATTAAGATAGATTATGATGAATATGCTTTAGATCAGTATACAGTATGGGGAACATATGAACTATCAGGTCCTTTGGATGTAGATCATAATAGAATGAAGATTTCTGTTGTCTTCAGAGCTGATGAAGCTATAAGCGAATTGGGATTGGTCTCCGGTGATGTATTCAGCATAACATATGAAATGGATGAAACTTCAGGGCATTTAACGGCAAGCTTGAACGGAGAACCTCTTAAAATTACAATGTAGTATGCTCACTTGCTTGAGTTTATGGCCTCTTTGCATTAAGCAGAGAGGTTTTTTTCTTTAATATTTCTGTTTGCAAATCATACATGCTGGCATTTCATGGGCTGAAGAAAATGTTTGTTGGGGGATATTTGTTCTGCTATGATCCTTGACAGGTGTCTAACTTTAATCCATTATCAATAATTAAGTAGTTTATACATCAGGGAGGTTAGCGTATGTATGTACTAATAGCCCTCCTATGTTGTGCACTTGGCATCGGCATCGGATTTACCGTCCGTTGGATATATGCAAAGAGCAAGCTTACATCGGCTGAGCAGCAGGCTGTCAGGATCGCTAAGGAAATAGAAGAGAAGGCAAATGCTGAAGCACGTGAGCTGATGCTCGAAACCCGTGATGCTCTGCAGAAAGAACAGCAGCAGAACGAGCGGGATGCTAGAGAGAGAAGACTGGAACTGCAGAAGAATGAAAGAAGGCTGCTGCAGAAGGAAATGAATCTTGAGCATAAGCAGAATGAGCTTGATGCTGTCAAAAAACAACTAGGAGAAAGAGAGAACTCCGTCTCAGAGAGGGAAAAAGCCGTTGAAGAGAGGGAGCAGGGGCTCACCGTAGAACTTGAGAAAGTCGCATCCATGACCCGTGAGGATGCCAAGGCACTCATCATTGAGCAGATGAAGGCCGAAGCAGAGCACGATGGGCAGGTATATCTCAATAAGATTGAAAGTGAGACTCAGCTTCAGGCAGACAAGATTGCACGCGATATCATCGTGACATGCATTCAGCGTCTGGCAACTGAAGTTTCCGGAGACATCACGACGACATCAGTGACTCTTCCAAGTGATGAGATGAAAGGACGCATCATAGGAAGAGAGGGAAGGAATATCAGGACACTGGAAACATTGACCGGTGTTGATCTCATCATTGATGATACTCCTGAGGCTGTCGTCATATCCTGTTTTGATCCTGTAAGGAAGGAAATTGCACGTGTGGCCCTTGAACGCCTTGTACAGGATGGAAGGATACATCCAGCACGCATTGAGGAAGTTGTTAACAAGGTAAGCAAGGAAGTAGGACGCATAATCGTGGATGAGGGAGAGAAAGTGGTATTCGATCTCGGCATACACAATATGGGAACAGAGCTCATCAGGGCACTGGGAAGGCTTCACTTCAGGACAAGCTACGGACAGAATGTCCTTCAGCATTCTAAGGAAGTTGCAATACTTGCCGGCATGATAGCAAGCGAAGTCGGCGCAGATACCGAAATTGCAAAGCGCGCTGGACTTCTCCATGATATCGGAAAGGGATCTGAGACGGAGAGTGAGGCCAACCATGCAGAACTTGGCGCTGACCTTGTCAAAAGGCTTGGTGAGGAGCCAAGGGTTGTCAATGCTGTTCTTGCACACCATAATGACGTCGAACCAAGCTGCATAGAGTCCATTATAGTTCAGATCGCAGATGCAATCAGTGCTGCCCGTCCTGGCGCTAGAAGGGAATCCCTGGACAACTACATCAAGAGGCTTGAAAACCTTGAGGGAATCGCCATGGGATTTGACGGTGTTGAGAATGCATATGCAATCCAGGCAGGAAGGGAACTCAGGATTCTTGTGAATGCAGATGCTGTATCTGATGAGAAGTCACGTGAGATTGCAACAGGAATTGCCCAGAGAATTGAGGCAGAACTGAGATATCCTGGAAAGATCAAGGTAACGATCATAAGGGAACTCAGGATAGTGGAGTACGCAAGATAGTGGCCAGCATCCGTGTATTGCATATCGGAGATGTATCGGGCTCCTCAGGAATGGGGGCCCTTTTCCTCTCACTAAAATCAATCATAAAAGAAGAAAAGGTAGATTTCGTAATCGTTAATGGAGAGAATGCTTCATCCGGCTTCGGGATATCTGAATCGGATTACCGCTCCTTCATTAACATGGGTGTCGATGTGATTACAAGCGGTAACCATATCTGGCAGAAAGAGGAGATATTCCAGATTCTTGAGAAGGAAGATAATATCCTCCGCCCATATAACTATCCTCCTGGAACCATTGGCAAAGGCTATGTCATCAAGAACGGCATTGCAGTCATAAATGCTGAGGGCCGCTATTCAATGACGCCTATAGACTGCCCATTCCAGACTGTCGGGGCACTGGTTGAAAAGATAAGGAAGATTACTCCTCTTATCTTTGTCGATTTCCATGCAGAGCATACCGATGAGAAAGAGGCTTTAGCCTTCTTCCTCGACGGAAAGGTCACATCGGTTGCCGGAACGCATACCCATGTGCAGACTATGGATGAGAAGATACTTCCAAATGGAACTGCATACATAACTGATCTTGGCCTGACCGGTGTTCAGGATTCCGTAATAGGAAGCAGGGAGGATAAGGCTATAGAGCGCAGCCTCACCCAGCTTCCGATCAAAAGTGAAGTTAAGGAAGGAAGGGCAAAAATCCAGGGAATAATCGTAGAGGCAGATAAGGATACAGGAAAGGCTCTTTCAGTAAAGCGCTTTTCTAGATGATTTCATCATCAACTATTACTGCAACCCTCAGATCCCCATAACTGGCTCTGAGGGTTTCTTCTATCTGCTGTTTTGCCTTTGTGATGTCAGCTGAATTGAGGAATTCCTCCGAAAGCTCAACGTATGCCACATCTTCCGTAATGGAAAGGCCTAAGAGCTTAGTGCCATCTGCGATGTAGCTTATCAGCCCTTTTCCTATATTCTCCCGGCTGTTTTTCCCAAGCAGTGCTTCCAGAAGCAGGTGCTCATCATCGCTGAAGCCTTTTTTCACGGTCTTTTCCGCCATTACTATTCCATCCATTGAGAAGAGGGCGATGTTAAAGCTTTCCTGCTCTCCTTCAAGCATTATGTCCTTGTAAGTCCTCAGTGCTGATATGTATTCCCCGTCAATGAAATTTGCTTTTATCCGGGGACCAAGTGAGAAGATCAAAGCTGCAAGGAATGCTGCATAAAGGATTAAACCGGCTATGAAGGCCCTTATGTTTTTCTCTCTATCTGGCATACAAGACATTCTATTCAAGATTCAAATAGTTTTAAAGTGGCTCTCTCCACTAGATTTTAAATCCGTGGTATACTTTTGGCATGACTGAAATTAAGGCAATATCATCATCGCCAGGCTACGCGATAGGGCAATCTTTCATATACCGTCATGATAAGCTTGTTATCAGGCATGATTATATTGACCAGACTTCAGTTGATAGTGAAATAAACAGGCTTGAAGACTGTTTTTCATCGCTTGTCAGCGAATTCAGGGGATATCTTGAAAAGTCCATATCGGACAGTGAAAAGGCACTCTATTCAGTTGAAATACTGATGCTTGAGGATCAGGAGTACCATAAGTCAATACATAAGCTCATCTCAGAAAAGCTCTATTCAGCCCCATGGGCGGTTGAAGAGGCAACTGAGCAGATCATAAAAGTCATAAGCACTGTAGAGGATGAATACCTGAAAGAAAGGATCGTTGATATCCGCGATATTGAATATGCGGTTCTCGAAACGCTGGTTGGAAAGAGGCGTGACCATATCACAATAAATGATGAATGCATATTTGTTGCGGACTACATACTGACCAGTGAGCTGCTTGGCCTCAAAGGATTGGACAGCATAAAGGGCATTGTACTCGATACCGGCGGGAAAACAAGCCATGTATCCATTCTTGCAAAGAGCAAGAACATCCCTGCGGTAGTAGGGGCAAATGGATTTTCCAGCCTTATCAGTGAAGGTGATACTGTTGTGGTCGATGCAATGGAAGGCAAGGCCATTGCAGGAGCATCCAGGAAAGTGCTTTCGCTTTACAGGAATAAGATTGAAGAGCGTGAGAGGATGCTTGGCGGGATAAGTCCTGTCCTTGATGTGAAGGGATCCACAAAGGATGGAAAGCGCCTGGTTCTTGATGCAAATATAGAGTGGCTTGAGGGAGTTGATGATGCTATCCGTCTTGGCTGCGAGAATATCGGCCTTTTCAGGACAGAGTTCATAGCAATACGGGATGATATCGCAAATGAGAGGGACAAGAAGGATGAAATCTATGAGGAAGCTGCGAGGAGGATGGCAGGACGGGGGCATATCGTATTCCGCACCCTGGATATCGGAGGGGACAAGAAGACAGACTTCATGGCTGATGAGGAAAATCCGATATTAGGCTGGCGCGCAGTCCGTTACATGCTTTCACATAAAGATGATTTCAAGGCACAGATGGCTGCGATACTCAAAGCGTCAAAATACAGGAATGTCCGCATGATGTTCCCCATGATCAGCGGGGTGGAAGAGCTTGATGAATGCCTGGCTCTGCTGGAAGAAGTCAAGAATGACCTGAGGAAAAAGAGGATTGAGTTTGATGAGGAAATGAAGGTCGGCACCATGATAGAAATTCCGTCTGCGGCCCTTACTTCTGACATCTTGGCAAAAAAAGTGGACTTCTTCTCAATAGGAACGAATGACCTCATCCAGTATACGATTGCCGTTGACCGGGGCAATGATAAGACCAACTACCTTTATAATCCACTGCATCCGGGGATTATCAGGCTTATCAAGTATGTGGTGGACAATGCCCATGAAAACAGTATTGAGGTCGGGCTTTGCGGCCAGATGGCATCAGAGCCTGAGTATCTTCCTCTCCTGATAGGATTGGGCCTTGACGAGATAAGCATGAGCCCCCAGAGCATTCCAGTTGTAAAGCCGCTTCTGCTGAGTCTCAGCTATAGTGATTGCCTTGACTTCGTAAATGAAGTACTCTCAAAGTCTAGCCACATTGAGATAGAGAAACTGTTAAAGGAATTTTTGTATGAAAGAAAAACTGGAAATAAAGAATAAGGCAGATATAGACACATCGCTTCCACTGATCAGCATTATCGGGCGCCCGAATGTAGGTAAATCAACACTGTTCAACCGCCTGATAGGAGAGCGCAGGGCTATCGTTGATCCGACTCCTGGTGTAACGCGCGATCCGATACCTTCCAGGTACCTGCTTGGAAACCATCCTGTCACACTGGTTGACTCCGGTGGCGTGAAACTGGAAAAAGAAGGTCTTGACTATGCAGTTACTGACAAGTCCCTGTCCCTCCTTGAGATTTCTGATCTCATACTATTTGTGCTTGAGTGCACGGGACTGACTGGGGAGGACATGATGCTTCTTGAGACTTTGAGGCCTTATACGGACAAAGTCATCCTCGTCGTGAACAAGGTGGATGATCCCTCCCGTGATGACCTTGTATGGAATTACTACAGCCATGGTTACCAGAGGGTGGTCGGAATTTCCGCAGCCCATGGGCTTGGGATTGAGGAGCTTGAGGATACTATGCTTGGCATGCTCAGCCTTGAGCGCGTTGAGCAGGAGCCGGAAGAGCCTGAGAGGATAAAGATCGCAATCCTCGGAAAACCGAATACAGGCAAAAGCACTCTTACAAACCTTCTTACAGGAAGGGATATTTCCATCGTAAGTGACATCGCTGGAACAACACGTGATGTCATGAGGGGCACTTTTGAGTATAAGGGCACCGATTACACTGTACTTGACACAGCTGGAATAAGGCGCAAGAGCAAGGTCGAGGAAGATGTTGAATATTACTCCGTAAACCGTGCCATCAAGACAATAGATGAGGCAGATGTCGTCCTTCTGATGGTCGATATAAAGGAAGGTCTTGCCGATCAGGACAAGAAAATCGCATCCCTGATTGTCAGGAGGGGAAAGGGCATTGTCCTTGTTCTGAACAAGGTCGATCTCCTCTCCGGCGTTCCAAATCAGGTGGAGGCGATCAAGGACAGGGTGCGATTTTTGTTCCCCATCCTGAATTTTGCCCCGATGGTCACTATTTCCGCATTGGATGCAGAAGGGGTCAGCAAGATGCTTGATACTGTCTGGGCAGTCTGGAAGCAGCTGAACAAGAGGGTGGATACCGCTGAGCTGAACAATGCCCTGAAGGAATGGACAAGCGCATATGAAATTCCCCGTGCCAGCGATGGCTATTTCAAGATCCTCTACGGCACACAGGTCTCTACGCTGCCTGTCAGGTTCCTTCTCTTTGTAAACAGGATAAAGAATTTCCCTGAGACATACCTGCAGTACATAAAAAACCAGCTGAGGAAGGAAATGGGCTTTTCATATATCCCTATTGAGATCAACCTGAGAGAAAGAAGGAGAAATCCGAGCCTCAATGAAAAGGGCCCAAGCAGGGATGAGAAGGAAGCTGAGCGTATTGTCAAGCATTCTGTATCCTCTTCAAGAAGCAGGGGCATAAGCAGGAAGCCAGGAGGAAAGGCAAGGATTGGAAAAGAGCGGGAGAGGGCCGAGAAGATCGTCAGGAACCGCAAGCAGAAGAGGGCTAAAGAGAAGTGAGCTACCTTGAAGACCATGGCATAAAGGCCGTCGCATTCGACATTGACGGCACGCTTTATCCCAAAAGTGAGACAAACAGGATCCTTGTGAAAACATCTATGCTTCATCTTCCATTTGCCCTGAAATACCTTTCCATGAGAAACACGGTAAGGAAAGAGGATGGCTATGGAGATTTTCCTGCCGTGACTGCTGATGAGTTCAAGCAGAGGGAGCTTTCAATAATGTATCCCGGCAAAAAGAGGAGCCTTGAGTGGTTCAAGGACAAGGAGAAGCGGATTTTCCATGATAAATGGGAAAGGGATTTCCTCTCGATCAGGATGTTTGATGGAATGGATGTTTTGCTCAGGGACCTGAGCAGGATTGTTCCTGTGGCGCTCCTTTCAGATTTCCCTATTGGATGCAAGCTCAAGGCGCTCAATATAGAGGGTGTTGCAGATTTTGTGATAAGCAGCGAGGATATAGGGCGCTTAAAGCCAGCAAAAACTCCATTCAGGATACTTGCAGAGCGTTTCAGGCTTAAGCCTGAAGAGATCCTTTATGTCGGAGACAGTGAAAGAAAGGATGTGCTCGGCTCAAAGAATGCGGGGATGCACAGCATGCTGATTACGAAAGACAGGAAGAAGGCTGAAAAGAGCCAGGCAGATATTGTGGTCTCGTCATTTTCCCAAATGCGGGATATATTGTTTTAGTGGGGTGCTTTTATGAATGTTTTTAATCTTGTGATATCAGTTGCGCTTTTTCTACTTTCGCTTCTCATTTTCTTCTCAGTGAGATCTTCAGACAAGAAATCGAGAAGCCTTGCGAATGTCAATGCACAGATAAAGAGCTTCAGAAGTGAGGTTTCTGCAACCACACAGCGTTTGCTGACAACAGCTCAGGACTGTACAGACAATGTTCAGAGCCATGTCGATAAGGCAAGGAATACTGTGGATATTGTGAATACATGCCTGGACAGGCTGTCACAGCACCAGAAGGACCTGACAAGCCTTGAAGGTGTCTGCGTGGACTACAGGAGAGCTCTTGACAAGCTTAAGGTGCAGACCGAGCAGGCTGAGGCAAGGATTGCCGTTGTCCAGCAGGAAGTGAGGAAGGCCGAAAGCGTATCTGAATTCGTGCGCCAGTTCCATGAGGAGGCAGAACTCCTGGTAAACCAGATGCAGGATCTCAAGGCAGAATATGTGCGCCTTGTGACATCAACTCAGGAGGCGCTGAAACAGCAGGCAGCACTCCAGAAGAGTGAGAACACAGACATGCTAAGCCAGTTCTCGAGTGCAGTCGAGAGGCAGAAGGCACAGCTTGTTGAGTTCATAAACGTAGAAAAGCAGGGATTCAGCAGGGAATGTGAAGAGCAGACCAGGATTGCTGAAAGCATTACGGGCAAGGTCAAGGAATTCAGGGCAGAAGTTGAGGAGACTCTCAGGAGCGCCAATGAGAACATGCAGAACCTTAAGGACTCTGCCAGATCTTTCTCAGAGCAGGAGCGAAGCGGGCTTGATGCCTTCCGCTCAGATGTTTCCGCACAGATTGACAGCATGAAAAAGGATGTCGATGAGGAGAAGAAAGCTCTTGATGAGAAGACAAAGGAGTGTATGGACCGCCTGAGCTCATCCTTCGACAACACCATCTCCGCCCTCAGCCAGAAGAGGGGGGAATATGAAGTGATCCTTGAGGACAAGTTCCAGGATATAGACAAGAGAATCTCAAGCAAGGAGACTGATCTCAAGGAAAACATTGCATCAATGTCCAAGGAAGTTGATGACAGGGTTCTCTCTCTTTCCAAGGAGAAGGATGCATACTCTGAGAAGGCACGCATCGGATACCGTGCTGCACTTTCCAAGGAACTTGAGGAGATATCCGGCAGTTTCGACAGGATAAAGGCATCCGTCGCAGAGCAGGTTGAATCACTGGCCGATCGTGCTAAGGAGACAAGGGAAACCATAGCCGAGCTTGCTTCAGCAGAGAGCGATAAGCTTACAGAAACCATTTCCAAGCTCAAGGAGCTCAATGACAAGATAGCACTGAGTGAAGCGAACCTGACGGCAATACAGGAGCAGGTCACAGAGGCAAAGGAAGATCTTTATAAAAACCAGAAAGAGCAGGGAAAGCTTGTCAGCCAGCTGAGTGAAGTGCAGAAAGATCTCGAGAAGGCCCAGAAGGAACTTACGGATGCAAAGGAAAAGAGGATGAAGGAAGAGTCAGATGCCGTAAAGCTCCGTCTTGAGATCGAAAGGGACAAGGAAAAGGCAGAGAAAGAGAAGAAGAGCAGGGCTGAGAGCATCATAGAGCAGTTCCCGGATGATATCTTCATCGGAGACGAGGAAGAGATTGACCTCAGCGATGATGACGAATAGGCTTGACGATTCGTTTCATTCTTTATTATTTTACCATGTGGAAATTAAGAGGACAAAATGAGCAAAGAGAAAGATAAGGATGAACTCATTGCTGAAGAGCTTGAAGAAGAGGCTCTTGAGCAGGAAGAGGAAGGAGATGAACTCCTTGATGCCCAGAACAGGATCAGGGAACTTGAAGATGAGATCAAGGCCATGAAGGACGAAGATCTCAGGTTCCGTGCAGAGACAGAGAATTACAGGAAGAGGCTGCTTAAGGAGAAGGAGAGCTCCGTTAAATTCGCAAACGAAGCACTCATAAAAGATCTTCTTGATCCGATTGACAACTTCTCGAGAGCCATAGAGAGTGCAAACAGCACTGAAGACTTCAAGGCTCTAAAAGACGGAATAAGCATGGTGGAAAGCCAGCTGTTGAGCATCCTGAAGAATAACTGGGGGCTTGAGGCCATAGAGGCAGATGGCAAGCAGTTTGATCCTGAGACCATGGAGGCATATGCTGCCGAGGAAAAGGATGGAATCGAAGTCGAGACTGTGTCACAGGTTTTCCAGAATGGGTACAAGCTTCATGGAAAGGTGATCAGGAGTGCTAAAGTAAAGGTTGCCAAGCCTAAGGCTTGACGATTTATATAGCCTTTATTATTTTGATTTCGATTAGGGATAAGGTTAACAGAATAAAGTTTTAGATATAAACACGGGAGACATAGAAAATGGGAAAGATTATTGGAATAGACCTCGGAACCACAAACAGCTGCGTAGCAGTAATGGAAGGTAACGAGCCAGTAGTAATTGCAAACAGCGAAGGAGACAGGACTACTCCTTCCGTAGTTGGATATAAAGGTAATGACCGCCTTGTCGGCAAGCCGGCAAAGAACCAGATGGTTACCAACCCTGAGAATACTGTTTATTCAATAAAGAGATTCATGGGAAGGAAGTTCCATGAGGTTGGCGAAGAGATAAAGATGGTCCCTTACAAGGTGGAAGCTGGATCCGGAGATGAGATCAAGGTTAACATCAACGGAGAGCTTTTAAGCCCTCAGGCTATCAGCGCAGTAGTGCTTCAGAAGATGAAGAAGACTGCAGAGGATTACCTTGGAGAGGCAGTAACAGAGGCTGTCATCACAGTTCCTGCATACTTTAACGATGCCCAGAGGCAGGCTACAAAGGATGCTGGAAGGATTGCAGGCCTTGATGTAAAGAGAATTGTCAATGAGCCTACGGCAGCAGCTCTTGCTTATGGCTTTGGAAAAGATAAGAACACAGATGAGACAATCGCTGTATATGACCTTGGCGGCGGTACATTCGATATCTCAATCCTTGAGCTTGGTGACGGTGTTTTTGAAGTTAAGAGCACAAATGGCGATACACACCTTGGAGGAGACAACTTCGACCAGGTGATTATCGACTGGCTCGTATCTGACTTCAAGGCAAAGAATGGAGTAGATCTGTCAAAAGACAAGATGGCACTTCAGAGATTGAAGGAAGCAGCAGAGCAGGCAAAGATCACCCTCTCTTCTTCCACCACAACAACGATCAACCTTCCATTCATCACTGCTAATGCAAACGGTCCACTTCACCTTCAGGTAGAATTGACAAGGGCTAAGTTTGAACAGATGATTGCACCACTTGTTGAAAGGACAAAGACACCATGCCTGAACGCACTCCGCGATGCAGGACTGACTGCCAGCCAGATTGATGAGGTCATCCTTGTCGGAGGTTCTTCAAGAATTCCTTGTGTCCAGACACTTGTAAAGGAGCTTTTCGGCAAAGAGCCACAGAAGGGTGTAAACCCTGATGAGGTTGTAGCTGTTGGAGCTGCAATCCAGGGCGGTATCCTAAAGGGAGATGTTAAGGATGTCCTCCTTCTTGATGTCACTCCGCTTTCACTTGGAATTGAGACACTTGGTGGAGTTACTACAAGGCTTATCGAGAGGAATACCACAATTCCTACAAAGAAGAGCCAGATTTTCAGTACTGCATCAGATAACCAGACAGCAGTATCCATCCATGTCCTCCAGGGAGAGAGGGAACTTGCAAGCCAGAACAGGACACTTGGAAACTTCGATCTTGTTGGAATAGCACCGGCTCCACGTGGAGTGCCTCAGATTGAGGTTACATTCGATATCGACGCCAACGGCATTGTACACGTCAGCGCAAAGGATCTTGGTACAGGCAAGGAGCAGAAGATCGTAATTGAATCTTCTTCCGGACTTTCTGAGGCTGAGATTGAGAAGATGGTAAAGGATGCTGAGGCACATGCTGCAGACGACAAGAAAGCACGTGAGGCCATTGAGGCAAAGAATACTGCAGAGAGCGTTGTATACCAGACAGAGAAAGCTCTTAAGGATTACGGCGACAAGGTCTCAGAGGCTGAGAGAAGTTCCATTGAGAGTGCAGTTGCAGATCTTAAGGCAGCCATTGCAAAGGATGGCGTGACAGCTGAAGAGCTCAAGAGCAAGACGGAAGCTGTACAGCAGGCATCCATGCAGCTTGGACAGAAGATCTATGAGCAGGCTCAGCAGCAGGGAGCAGCTGGACAGCCAGGCGCCGGAGCAGGAGCAAATGCAAATGCTAATGCAAAGAACGATGACGGCTCAGTTGATGCGGACTTCGAAGAGGTTAAGTAAACCTGTTTTTACTGAAAAAGAAAGGAGACAGCATGGGGACATGCTGTTTTCCTGTGTTTAAGGGGCAATAAATGGCAAAGCGTGATTACTATGAGGTTCTCGGTGTTTCCAAAACCGCTACTCAGGATGAGATAAAGAAAGCATACCGCAAGATTGCTATGGCAAACCATCCGGATACCCATCCAAATGATAAGGATGCAGAGGAAAGGTTCAAGGAAGCCAGCGAGGCATATGAGATTCTCTCTGATGAGAAGAAGAGAAGGAATTATGATCAGTTCGGCTTTGCTGGAGTTGATGGAGGAGCTGCAGCTGGCGGTTACAGCAATGTTTACCGCGATTTCTCCGATATCTTCGGAGGCGCTGGCGGATTCTCAGATATTTTTGAATCCTTCTTTGGCGGTGGTTCCAGAAGAAGCTCTGCCAGATCTGGAGTGCAGGGAGCATCACTGCGCTATGAGCTCACAATAGACTTCAGTGAGGCTGTCAAAGGCTGCAAGAAGGAAATTTCATTCTCGCACAAAGTCAAATGTGACAGCTGTGGGGGAACAGGCGGCACAGGAAGAAGGACGTGCCCTACATGCCATGGATCTGGACAGGTTGCCCGCGGAAATGGATTTTTCCAGGTTGCTTCAACATGTCCTACATGCAATGGAAGCGGATCAATTGTGGATAACCCATGTGCAGCATGCCATGGGACAGGTACGGTGAGAAAGAGTGAGAAGCTCAATGTCACGATCCCAGCAGGTGTGGATACCGGAAGCAGGCTTACCCTCCGAGGAAAAGGTGATGCCGGTGAAAATGGCGGCGCAGATGGAGATCTCTATATCTTCATCACTGTCCGTGATGACAAGTATTTCGTCCGTGAGGAGCAGGATGTGTATCTGGCTGTTCCAATTTCATATACGCAGGCAGTCCTTGGAACGGATATCTACGTGCCGACAATAGACGGAACGGAAATAAAAGTGGCAATTCCGTCAGGAACTCAGTCTGGCAAGATCCTCCGAATAAAGGGGAAGGGGTTCCCTTATATCAACTCTTCACAGAGAGGAAACATGTATCTTAAGGTCGTGGTGGATGTTCCAAAGCACATCTCCCTGAAAGCCCGCAAGATCATGAAGGATCTCGCATTGGAGCTTGGGGAGAGCGATCATCCGACTCCGCAGGAGTACGAAGACTGAGATGGGTAGGCTGGCCTGCCCATTTTTTTTTGCCAATTGCCAACAATGATGGAAATGAAATAAGATAAAGCACTATGGGTGAAAGAATATATGGCTATCATGCGATAGAAGAGGCATTGAAGAAGGCAGCGGCAGGATCAACCCTGTATCTGCAGAGGAATTCGACTGAGCGTCTTGGAAAGCTTGAGTTCAAGGCTCAGTGCACAGGCAAGGTTGCAGTGAAGAAACTCAGCAAGGATGAGCTGGACAGGATGGCTCCCGGAATGGATCACAGGGGTGCGATTCTTGATCTTGGCGGTCCGAGAAAAGGTGCAAGCAGGCTCAATGAGACAACGACAGAGGAATTCCTTGAACTCCTGAGTGATGATAAGGACTATATCGTCCTGATGCTCGATGGAATAACAGATCCGCATAACCTCGGTGCAATACTGAGGAGTGCAGACCAGTTTGGCGTAGATCTTGTAGTGATTCCGGAAAGGCGCAGCGTGCAGGCAAATGAGACTGTGGTGAAAGTCTCAAGCGGAGCTGCACAGTATGTTCCCCTCTCTGTTGTCACAAATCTCAATAGGGAGATCGAGAAGTTCAAGAAAAATGGATTCTGGGTATATTCTGCAGACATGAATGGAACATCCAGCTATGAAGAGAAATTCAGTTCCAGAACGCTTCTAATCATGGGAAGCGAGGGCTCTGGAATCTCTCCGCTTATCAGGAAGAACTCAGATTATACCGTTTCAATTCCAATGCAGGGACATATCGATTCCCTCAATGTATCCGTGGCTGCAGGAATACTTCTTTACCAGTACAGGAAAAATCACTAGGACTCGAAGAATTTCTCTCCGATATCCTTTCGGTACCAGCCTCCCTCAAGGTGGAAACTCTCCATCATGCGGTAGGCTCTTTTATTTGCTTCTTCTATGCTTTTTGCCTTTCCTACTACTGTTATTGCCCTTCCTCCTGTAGTCCTTGGCAGTCCTTCTGAATCATTATCCACTGCACCGCAGAATATAAGGGGCCGCCTTATGATTCCGCACCTCTTTATGTTTGTGAGGCCAGAAAGGATGCGCCCTGTCTTTGTCTCTTCCGGGTAGCCTTCGCTTGCAAGGACCACAGCGACTGTGAAGTCATCGGATGTATCAAGGCTTATTTCACTGAGCCTGTCCTCATTCATTGCGGCAAGAATGCTGAGAAAATCATTGTTCACAAGGGGCACGAATGCCTGGGCTGCCGGATCATTGAATCTTACATGGTAGTCTACCAGAATCGGATCCCCGTTTTCCTTTATGATGATCGAGAATGTCAGGACACCCCTGTATGAGAGCTGTTCCACTTTCATTCCATAGAGAGTCGGATCGATGATTCTCTCCTTTATCTCCTTTGCAATGCCACTGCGGATTGGAACAGGGCATATTGCACCCATTCCTCCTGTTGGAATGTCATCATCTTCCGTTTTCTTCGTATACTCGCTTACGATAGGAAGCATAAGGTAGCTTTTCTTATCCAGGAGGATTGTTGCCGTGATGGGAAGCCCTGGTACGAACTCTTCCAGGAATACCGGACCCTTTTTGAGCAGGCGTGCAGCATATGAAAGGAGTTTACCTGTATCTGAAGAACTGAGTGTCTCCCTGCTTGGCGAGATGTTGTTGCTCTTGACTATGAACATGTTTCCCTTATGCCTGACGAGGTATTTCTCCATCTGATCCAGGTCGGCAAAAAGGCTGCGTCTCGGGGTAGGAATGTTATGGCGGTCAGTGAAAGATCTGCTGAATGCCTTGTCGTCTTCAAGCTTGATGGATTTGCTGGGGGCACCGAATGTCTTTATGCCACGTCCGTTCAGGTATTCGATCACACCTGTAAGAAGTGGAGCTTCTGTTCCGGCAAATACAAGATCTATTGAATGCTCGAGGCATGCAGAATAGACACTCCTGCCATCAGATGGATCGACATTTTCAAGTTTCTGAGCGATGTCTGGCGTGCAGAAGTTGCCTCTGGCAACAAAGAGTCCAGATATAAAACAGCTTTTGCTAAGCCACCATGTCATCGCGTGATCTTTTGCTCCTGAACCTAAAACAAGAACACGCATTGCTAACTCCTTAATTAAACGCTAGCATATGGAAAATCACAATTCAAGAAAATTTTTCTGAATTTACCTATCAGTATGCAATGTAACTAAATAGAGTGATTCAGGAGCGAAAATGCCTTTATGTATTCTTCAATGGTTCCAGCTCTGCTCAGTTCTGCCTTCACCCTGCTTGAGTCCTTTATTCCCTTTATGTACTGCGGCGCGCTTTTCCTCATTTCCCTGCATGCTATGCTCTCACCATAGTATTTTGCGGCAAGATTCAGATGTTCTATTGCAACACTTATCCTTTCATCGGTGCCCGGCACGCCGTATCTTCCTTTCTCAAGCAGGTCCCTTGTCTGCCTGAAGATGAATGGATTGCCTATTGCTCCACGGGCAAACATGACACCATCCATCATATAATCATTCAGGTACTCAAGCGCACTCTCAGGAGAAAAGACATCTCCAGATGCATTCAGAACGGGAGATGAAGGATCATCTTTTGGGAAGAGGCTGCGCAATTTCCTGAAATACTCTTTTCTTGCCTGTCCTTCATAGCCCTGGGCGCGGGTTCTTGCATGAAGTGTCAGCTCATCTGCTCCGCTCTTTACCGCCTCTTCGGCAAATTCCAGGAAATTGATGGACTCCTCATCCCAGCCAAGACGGAACTTTATTGAAACCCTGAGGCCTGTCGTTTCCTTTACCGCCCTGATTATCTCTCCGGCTTTCTTAGGATCCTTCATCAAAGCCGATCCTGCTCCGGTCTTCACGACTTTTGGAACCGGGCATCCCGCATTTATGTCTATTTTCCTGAATGATGAATAATCGAATTCCCTCAGTGCGCGCTCAAATACGCTGTAGTCCGGGCCGAAAAGCTGGAGGGTCAGATTGCTCTCTCCTTCAAACCTGTCAAGAAGGGCATTTGTCTTCTCGCTCCTTCTTGCGAGCCCTTCTGCTGATACCATCTCGGTAACGGTCTCTTCAGCCCCGTATCTGCATGCCATCTCCCTGAATGCCTTATCTGTATATCCCGCGAGGGGTGCAAGTGTTAGCGCCATATGGAGAAAATACATTACTCTCATCAATTTGTCCATCATGCTTTATTGCTAAATTATCCCGCTCATGATACCTTTTTCGGTATGAAGGATAAAAATAGGAAAGAATCTGAAGATAAAGCCTATATCTATATAGTTAAGAATCCGAGCTACAATGACATATGCCTCTGTGCCTATGGCAGCATTCTCTATCCGGGCACTCCTGTTGTATATGAGACAAGGTTTGGACTTGACCTGGGAATAGTGACAGCCCCAGCTCCCAGGGAAGGAAGGAAATACGAAAGGGGATGCGCAGAGGTCTGCGGAGCATCTGATGCCTGCCATGGAATAGAGACTGAGCCTGAGCTGATGAACGTCCCTGTCGATGTTGATTACATTGACCATCTTGCAACACCCGAGGAGATGGAGAAATACGAACAGAATACAGCCAGGGAAGAGGCTGCTCTCAGGGTCTGCAGGGAAAAGGTATTGAAGCATAAGCTAAATATGAAGCTTGTTACGGCGCACTTCCTGCTTGGCGAGAGCAAGGTTATATTTTTCTTTACGGCAGAGGAAAGGGTTGATTTCAGGGATCTTGTAAAGGACCTTGTCTCCGTTTTCAGGATGCGAATAGAGCTCAGGCAGATAGGAGTAAGGGATGAATCCCGCCTGATCGGAGGGCTCAGCGTCTGTGGAAGGGATTACTGCTGCCATTCAATTACAAGCAATCTTGAGCCTGTTACGATAAAAATGGCAAAGGAACAGAACCTCTCGCTTAACAGCATGAAGATATCCGGACCATGCGGAAGGCTGCTGTGCTGCCTGGCATACGAGTATGATTATTACCTTGAGGAGAAGGCTTCATGTCCTCCTGAGGGAACCAGGATAAAGCTTGGGCATGACCTATGGAAAGTCACGGAAGTCAATATTTTGTCTAGGAATATTACAGTGCAGGCAAGTGAGGGCGGAGTTGTTTACATTCCTCTCTCAGAGATCACATACGATAGTGCAACGGGGTACTGGATTGTCAGCGATGAATTTCAGGAGAACTTCCTCTGATAATCCTTTTCTGATAATTAATCCTTTTGCATATAGAAAGTTAATAAACGCTATTGACCAAAATTACCCTATTGTGATACCTTGACTAACGCTGTCGTAATCTAGACGGTCAGAAATGTAGTAAATAGTTATTCTTGGAGGAAATAAAGTGGCAAAGAAATCCGCTCAGAGAAGTGAACGCAGGAATCAGGCACGCAGAATGCTGAACCGTGCTGCAAAAAGCAAAGTTAGAACTTCCATCAAGAAGTTCGAAGCAGCTGTTAACGCAAACAACAAGGAAGAGGCAAGCGCACTCATGCATGAGAGCTTCAAGCTTCTTGACAGTGCCGTTAACAAGGGAGTTATGCACCGCAACACTGTAGATAGGAAAAAGAGCAGAATGGCACACGCTTTTAATAAGCTTGCTTAATTAAAGGGTGGTGGCAATTATGGAAGAAAAACTAACCAAGGCAGCAATTATCGAAAGTCTTCATGATAAGCTAGGCCTAGATAGGACGAGTATCCACAAAGTCATCGACGAGCTCTTTGAAGAGATCAAGGACGGATTGAAAGATGATAGGGTAATCGAGCTGAGAGGATTCGGCACTTTCGAGGTACGCACCAGGAAAGGCCGTGAGAAGGCAAGGAACCCTAAGACAGGCGAAGTTGTGGCAGTAGATAAGCATGGAGTTGCAATATTCCGCCCTGGAAAGGAACTCAAGGAGTTCGTCTGGAATATCCGCACAGCTAAAGAAATTGACTAAGATTTAGGAGATTTTAGGCTTGGAAACTTTGAAGAAAAGAAGCCTCAGGACTGTTTGTTCTGAGGTTTTTGTATTATTAGTATCGGCATTTGTATTATCGTTAGCCTTCCCAGGCTTTGTTTTGGAGGAGGGATTCGGCTTTATATCATTATTTGTGCTGATTCCCGTTTTCGCAGTAATAAGGAATACGCGTTTTGCCTTAGTGGCGCCATATGGCTTCTTCTTTGGCTTCATGTATTACATATTCTTCAATTACTGGCTGTCGACATTCCATCCCCTTGCCATCCTGATTGTACCGATAATCCAGGGTGGAGAGATGTTCTTCCTCTTTCTGGCATTGAAGGCTGCAGATATTTTCTTCAAGAAGAGGGCATATGTGCTGCAGGCTGTGATCTGGGTTGCATATGCATATCTTTCTGAATCCTGGTTCGCAGGCTATCCATACGGCACTATCTGCTACGCCCTTGTGCAGTACCGTCCTCTTATCCAGATTGCGGATATCACCGGAATCTGGGGAATCATATTCCTGCAGGTTCTTCCTCAGGCATACCTGGGGGCATTCCTGCATGATAAGATCAAGGACCGTTCCGCTTCTTTCAGGCTGTACCTCAAGTCAAATGTGGTGGTTCTCGCCATTTACGCAGCACTTGTGCTTGCATCCCTTATCTATGGTTTTGTGAAAATCAATGAATGGGAGGATGCTGAGCCGGACAGGATCTGGAAAGTTGCAGCTGTCCAGCATAACCATGACTCATGGGAAGGAGGGCTTCAGACATATACGCGCAACTTCAATAACCTGAGGCGCTACACACTGGAAGCAGTTACTGAAGATCCCGATATCGTAATCTGGTCTGAAACCGCATTTGTCCCTTCCATAGACTGGAATATGAGGTTCGATTACGAAGGCAACCATGGCATGAGGGAACTTGTCAAGGAATTCATCAAGTTCGCTGAAGAGCTTGGAACGCCGCTTCTGACAGGAAACTCAGACGGTGAGGTTGTGGATGAGAATGCCGGGCCTCTGCTTGAGGATGGAAGCCAGAACAGGAAGGATTATAACAGCGTCGTCCTTTTCCAGGATGGAGGCATCGCAGGCAAATACAGGAAACAGCATCTTGTTCCGTTTACTGAACACTTCCCATATGAAAAGCAGCTTCCATGGCTTTACAACCTTCTCCTTGCCAATGACTATAACTGGTGGGAAAAGGGAGATGAACCTGTCGTATTTGAGTCTGATGGGGTAAAATTCTCAACCCCGATATGCTTTGAGGATGTCTTTGGCTATATCTCCGCAGAATTCGTAAGGGAAGGGGCAGATGTCATTGTGAATATGACAAACGACAACTGGTCAGGAGCTGTATCTGCAGAAAAACAGCACGCTTATATCGCAATCATGCGGGCAATAGAGACCAGGAAGAGTGTGATAAGAGGAACAAACAGTGGCCTTACTTGCCTGATCACACCTGATGGAACGCTGCATGATCCTATGCGTCCGTTCTGGATGGGATACCATATCTATGATGTTCCAGTGTATGAGGGCGGAGAGAATACATTCTATGTAAGGCACATAGATCTTTTCGCAGACGTCGCTGTCTATGTGTCTATTGCTGTCCTGGCAATAGGTGCTGTCATGAAAGTCACGGAAACTCTTAAAGGGAGAAGAAAGGGAAATGACTAAAGCCGCATTGATAGTGATTGGAACGGAGCTTACCAGGGGCATCATTGCAGATAAGCACGGCAGGCTCGTTTCAAAGGAGATGACGGGTATAGGTGTCCATATGTCTGAGATAGTTGCTATCCCGGACGATGGATCAATCACAGCTGTGCTGAAGGCGCTGAAGAAGGATAATGATATCATCATCGTGACAGGAGGCCTTGGACCAACTCAGGATGATATGACAAGGCAGAGCATCGCGGATGTGTTCAACTCGGAGCTTATAGAGGATGAGGAGTGCTATCAGGAGCTGGTAAGGCGTGTTGGAAAGGAGAGAGTTCTGGGTGCAAATGAAAAACAGGCTTTCATTCCAAAAGGTTTTACCGTAATGAAAAATCCAAATGGCACTGCTCCAGGTTTCTATGGAGAGGAGGGAGGCACATTCGTATTTGCCCTTCCCGGACCGCCAAGGGAGATGGAGCCAATGTTCTATTCCTCAGTGCTTCCCAAAGTTAAGGAGCTTCTGGACATAAAGGACAAGGCAAGGTATGAGTACACTTCATTCATAACTGCTGAGGCCCGTCTTGAGGAACTTACAGAAAAGTATCCGGCAATAGAGTGGGGTACCAGGTTCCAGGATTATAAGATAAGCCTCTATGCTGAATCTGATGATAAAGATGAAGTGAACCGTGCTATTTCGTCCCTGCAGGGTGAACTTGGTCCGTACAGGATTGTGGAGGGGGATGTCAGCGCATTAGGCCTTCTTACAGATAAGCTGAAAGGGGATCATTTAACTATAAGTGTGGCGGAAAGCTGTTCAGGAGGAGTGCTTGCATCACTCTTGACATCAATGCCAGGCTCAAGTGAGTACTTCCTTGGCTCAGTCACTTCCTACAGCCCGGATGTCAAGGTCAATGTTCTTGGAGTTTCCAGAGAGACTGTAAAGAGGTCTGGAGTTGTATCCAAAGAGTGCGCAAGGGAAATGGCGGAAGGTGTAAGGAAACTGATGGATAGCGATGTTGCATGCTCAATTACCGGTGTTGCCGGTCCGGATCCAAGCGAGGGAAAGGGCCCGGGGTACGTGTGCTTCGGCTTCAGCGGAAAAGGAAAAGAGGCAAAAGCGGTAACGCTGAACTACACTACATGGGGACGCGATTCTGTCAGAAGGAGATCTTCTGTTTCTGCAATGCTTTTCCTTCTGGCATACATTAACGGAATGGATGTTGAGAAAATGAGCAGGGAGTGGAGCAATATATGAGCCTTGAAAAAGTAATGGCATATCTTAAAGAGCGTGGCTATGATGAGAGGGTAATACTTTTTGATGTATCAAGCGCAACTGTTGAGCTTGCTGCAAAGGCCCTTGGATGCGGTGAGGCACTGATTGCAAAAACGCTTGCATTCAGGAATGGGGATGACAGCGCGATTGTCATAGTTACCGCAGGTGATACCAAGATAAGCAACGGGGATTTCAAGAGGCGCTTCGGGTTTAAGCCTTCAATGCTTTCTCATGAAGACACAGAGCGCATAACAGGGCATAAGGTCGGGGGAGTATGCCCGTTTGCCTTAAATGACAGCATAGAAGTATATCTTGATGAATCACTGAAAAGGTTCGATACTGTCTATCCGGCTGCAGGGACAGCAAACAGTGCAATTCCATTAAGCCCCCAGGAGCTTTACAGCCTTTCCAATGCAAAAGGATGGGTAAGCGTGGCAAAGATAATCGAGCCTGCGCAAAACTGAAAAACAGGAAAAAAAAGAAAAGTGCCTGATGCCCGGATCGCCTCATTTGGAAGTGGTCCATCAATGGGATCAGGCTTTTTCTACCCAAAAAATCCATTTTCAGTTTAAAATATATTCAATGAGAAAGAAGATACTTATAATTTTGATGGCTTTAATGGCTGTCACTTTGCCTCTTATGGCTGATGAAAACAGTGCCAGCGATAATTTCGAGAAGATTTACCCTATAGACGATGAAATTGTGCAGGATCTGAAAGATCTTTACATTCTCAGCGGGCTATCCCTTCCGTCAACAACAGGTCCATATAGCGGAAGTGAGCTTAAAATGGCGCTTAAGCGGCTTGATTATGCCAGCCTTGGCAGTTTTGAGAAAAGCCTGTATGACAGGATTGAAGGGCGTCTTATGGAAGATGCTGCGTCTGCAGTATTCACTGTGGACCTGGCAATAATTCCTGAGATCTACATGCACTCAAATACTTCGAAGACTTTCC
This sequence comes from uncultured Spirochaetales bacterium, assembly GCA_949295125.1. Taxonomy (GTDB): domain Bacteria; phylum Spirochaetota; class Spirochaetia; order Sphaerochaetales; family Sphaerochaetaceae; genus Ornithospirochaeta. The sequence continues at coordinate 23,388 of CASFJV010000036.1, read as the reverse complement.
AGACCTGGGATAACTGGATCATAGACTGGGCAGATTCTCCTCCGGCCCTGAGCTTTGTGATGGAGCAGCATATAGGCAGGAACTTCTATGGCTTCTTTGACTTCTCCATTGGCACTACAAAGACAAAGGCCCCTTATAGAGAAACTGCATTCGGCGACAGGATCTGGGAGAGCAATATCCCTATTGATATCATGAACAATCTCGATTTCAATTTCCCTTACCGAGCATTTGTCGCAGCAGGAGGTGAGAACTGGAGCCTTGAGGTTGGAAGGGAGCGCTATTCCTGGGGACCAGGGCAGACTGGAAACTTCATCCTTGGAGATCACATCAAATACCATAACAGTGCAAGGATCACGGCATTTGATGACAATTTCAAGTACACTTTCCTTGTCTTAAGCTTCATACACCCGCAGAATTACTATTATGCAGCCGAGGGTGGAAAAAGCTCTCTCCATCCGAACGGCAAAGATGGCCAGAGCTCTTATCTCAATGGCATCAGTGCATTCATCGCTCACCGCCTTGAGTGGAGATTCCTTGATGACAAGTTAGGCTTTGTCCTTACAGAAGGCGTGATGTACATGTCAAAAGACAACAGAATTGACCTCATAGCCATTTCTCCCGCACATCTTTTCCATAACTCTTATACAAGAAGCCTGACAAACTCAATCCTTTCTTTTGAGTTTGACTGGACTGTGATGAAAGGCCTGAACATCTATACCCAGATTGTAGTGGATGAGATGATACTGCCTGGAGAACCGGTGCCAGGAAAGGAAGGAGCTGATCCAGCAGAACCTACAAGCATGGGCTACATGCTTGGAGCCACATATGATATGGCGCTCAGTGATGGAATACTGAGCTTCAATCTGGAAGGGGCATATACGGATCCTTACCTCTATCTCAGGGATGGAAACAGCCAGGTAGAAGATGGAAATGGCAGAAATCAGGAAGAAGGAGAGTGGGGAATCAATTTCGTGGTCCCTACACGTGAGATGGTTAAAAACGGGGGAACTCAGTACTTTGATGAGCAGTTCCTTGGCTATAAGTATGGAGGGGATGCTATTGTAGCTCAGCTCTCAGTGAATTACAGGAAGCCAGGGAATTGGATGGCAGGAGGAAGGTTCTTCTATATGGCACATGGCACTCATGACCAGTGGACTGTATGGACACAGGTAAATCGGGACTACCACAATGTCAGCACACCAACAGATGAACACCAGACAGGCAACCACAAGGATTCAAATGCTAAAGACAGGAATGCAGTAAGCCATACATTTGACATAGGATTTGATGGCTCCATCATTCTCCCTTATGGATTCAGCGTAGGCACTTCACTTGATTTTGTCTCCATCCTGAATGCAGGAAATATAAAATCGTATAAGGTTGAATTCGATGTCCAGTGGTCATTTGCAGTAGGCTGGAGCCTATGAGGAAGCTTCTTCTAGCCGCTATCATCCTTTTTTCCTGCATTCTATGTTTTGCTTCAGATCAGGTATTTCCGCTCTCTCATCCTGTATATAAGGAGATGGAGAGCCTCTTTCTCCTTTGCGGGAATGCGGGGCTGTCCCCATCCCGCCCATGGAGCGGGAAAGAGGTTGGGCGCATGCTCTCCTATCTTGAGGAAGAAGGCCTTGATGGCACATGCCAGGCGCTGTATGAGAGGATTTCTTCCTATTTGCGTGATGAAGAGACCTACCTTTCAGCTGGAGTGGAACTCTCTGCTGAGATGTATGTACATACAAACAGTGATGATTTCGTCCTTGATGAAGACTGGGCATATGGCTTTAATGAAAGGAAGCCATTCCTGAAAGGCTGGCTTTCTGCAGGGATCGGGCCATTTCATACATATAGCGAACTCTCATATGGCTATGGCAGGGTTACAAACAAGGATACATTCAGCTCCTTAAGTGAAATATTCGGAGAGGATTTTCCTGGAGTGGGGGCAATAGTTCCTGAGGATGATGGTGATATAAGGATTCCCGTATCATCTGCTGTGTATTCCCCTCTCTTCCTTTTCAACCTTCCTCCTCTTGATATGCTTGAAATTGACATTCCAAGGCGCAGTGCCATCTATTTCTCGTTTGAGAATATAGATTTTGGCTACCTGAGGGACAGGATGCAGTGGGGCAGCTCACGCATAGGCAATTTCATCTTCGATTCCCATGTTGAGAAAATGGACCGCATTTTCCTGAAAGCCCAGGCAGAGCGTTTCTCCTTTGATTATGTCATCTATTTTCCTGAGACCAACTATTCAAACAAAAATCAGGAGGATTATAAAGGCAGTATGAGGCTTATGTTTGCACATATGTTCACATTCCGTCCTCTTGACTGCCTTTCCATTTCAGCTTCTGAGAATGTGATGTACAGCTTCACAACACCTGAGCCTGGCTACTTCAATCCTGCCACAATCTTCCATAACCTCAACAACTCAGCAACGCTTAATGCACTGGCACATCTTGAGCTTGTATATGTGCCTCTCAATGGCCTCAGGATTTATGCGCAGGGAGTTCTTGACCAGGCAACTGCTCCGACAGAAAGTGATTCTCAGGCAGCGGCATTTGGCTTGAGCGGAGGGGCTGAGTATTCGTTTTCCTTTGGGAAAGACATATTCAGGATCGGCCTTGAGGGAGCATATACAAGCCCCTATCTCTATAGGAGGGAAAAGGTTGACTTCATAATATTCAACCGCTATTCGATCAACAGGCCATATGGCAAATTCCCTTTGTTCACTTATATAGGATTCCCGTATGGCGGAGATGCGATTGCTGTGCTTTTAAATGCATCGTGGCTGCGGATCGGATCCATCAGCCTTGATTTTGAACTTCTTTACATGATTCATGGCAAGGTGAGCTTATTCAGTCCGCATTCCAGCCAGGGCAATGGACATTCACCCGATATCAAGGACATGACCCCGACAGGGGATGCCTCCCATAATGTCATAACCCAGATAGATTTACGGTACCCATTCAGTGTTTCCATCCTGGATTTTGAGACATTCATCAACATCGCGTTCTTATATATGGATGGGGATCCTGATTTCCAGCTATCCTGCGGGGTATCAGTTTCAATATGATACTCCATTCCCATTTCATCTTTTTCGGCGGCAGAGGAAACAGGCGTTATCAATTATGAACACCAGGGGATCAAGCTGATTTGTGCTGCAGTACATCATGGGGATCTTCCATGGTGCTAAAGGGCTGAGCATATTTCGGGATACATGATGGCATGATCAGTGCTGCGTTCAGGTTTGCCTATTGCCTGAATATGAGTTAAAGTCCAAAATGGAACTGGAACCAGTTGCCGAAGCCACAGAATGAGGCTCTTCCTACACAGGGGAAAACTGAATCATTATGACTGCCTGAGAGGGAAAGAGCTGTGGATTCAGAGGAAATAAAACGGTCTCCATGACTAGAAGCATTGCCGCATTCCAGTTTTTCAGAAGAAACGGTAGATGAAGTCCCTTGGTGTCATGATTCTCTCATTATTTGGAAAATGCTTTGTATTCCCTGTGATGAGTATGGCATCATCATCGGCAAGCATCGCTTCGAGAAATGGGAGATCTTTTTCATCAGGCAGATCAATGTGAACTTGAACGGGGGAGACTTTTATGGCTCTGCTTCTGATTTCAGAGAGAAGGATCATTACATCTTTTTCCGGAAATTTGAATTTCTTCCTTCTGAGTACATCTCCGTACTCATTGAGAATGCCGTCAGTAAGGACTGGAATCACGCAGCCATCAAGAACCAGTGAAATCACAAGGACCGTTGCTGAATTTCCGTTACTTGATAAAAGGGCCGAGATGAGCACGTTTGTATCGATTACGGCTTTCTTCATCAGTCTCCGTTTCCTTTTCTTGCAAGCTGGATCTCTTCATTGATTTCTTCTAAGGACAAGTTCTGGAGACCATTCTGCTTTGCAGAGCGACGTAAAGCGTTGAACGCTTCCATTCCACTGGATTCGGATTTCACCTCGAAAGGTATGCGGCGCTCACGTACGACAGCCTTTGCGAAAACATTAATTGCAGTGGATGATGACATGCCGAAATCTTCGCATACAGAATCGAATTCCTTCTTGAGTTCGCTGTCCATCCGTATACTGTATGTTGACATATGAGACATATTATACTCTCCTTATGCAAATATTATTACATTTTAAATAAATATGCAATAAAAGTTAATAAAATAACTTTTGGTGGCAGCATATAAATTTTATAAACAAAAAACAAAATGGAAACATTGACAGAGTTTTATCCAAATAATATAGTTTAGCTGTAAGAAATAATTTAACCAATTCCAGATATTGAGAATTATTTGCCTATCATAAATCAAATTTAAATTATAAATGGAGTTTTACTAGATGTCTGATGAGACAGTAAAGCAGCATGAAGGCGAAGCCCCTGAACAGGAAATCAGGAAGAGAAGGGGTAGGCCAAGAAAGCAGAAAGCAGAAGAGTCTGCAGCCGCAGAAACAAAAGAAACAGGAAACGAAGAAAAAAAAGAGGAGAGCTCAAGCTCTGTCAGTGAGGAAAAGAAGGTCTTCAGGATTGCAAGGCGCCCTCAGAGGATCAAGATCGTAAAGAGGGAAGAAGCTGAGCAGGTGGAAGAAGAGAAGAAAGTGGATGATAGCCAGGAAGAAAAGCAGATGGAGCTTCCTCTTCCAGATTCAGGTGAAGACACTCCGGCAGCCGATATCAGGAGCGAATGCTTTGAGCTTGAGGAGAAAATGACAGAATCTGAGGGGACAAAGCCTGAAGCTGAAGCATCTTCTCAGCCCGTTCAGGAAAATGGGGAGGCTTTGGAGGCTTCTGAATCTGCTGAAAGTGCGGATTCTTCTGAAGCAGAGGCAAAGGAAGAGGCAAAAGAGGAGCCGGAAGGAAGACGCAACGGCCGGTTTGACCGCTATAACGGCAAGAACAAGAAGAACGGGAAGAAGAGGGAGGACTACCCATTAGAGGTGAACCTCGAGGAAAATCCTGATGCACCAAAACTGTATTTATCAGTATTGACTACAAAGCATATAGATCAGCTGAGGGAACAGGCAAGGGCAATGGGAATCAGTGAGGATGTGATCCTTGATTCCAGGAAGACGGACCTGATCTACAGGATGTGCCGCCTTCATTCCCAGAATGGCGGAGCCCTTCTTGTTGAGGGTGTTCTTGATATCATGCAGGAAGGAGCTTACGGATACCTGAGATATTCTGTTAACAACTATCTTCCAGGAGGTGAGGATGTTTACGTATCCGCACCTATCATCAAGGCAACAGGACTCAAGACAGGAGATACTGTATTCGGACAGATAAGGGCTCCAAGGGATGGAGAGAAGGCAGCTGCCATGATAAAGGTCTTCAAGGTTAATGGCGAGGATCCTAAAATGGCCAAGCTCCGTGCTCCTTTTGACAGCCTTACACCGCTTTTCCCTGATGAGAGGCTGAAGCTTGAAGTCATAGAAGAGGGTAAGCCAAGCGATCTCTCAACACGCGTGGTGGATCTTTTCTGCCCAATAGGGAAAGGACAGAGATCCCTTATCGTTGCCCCTCCAAGGACAGGTAAGACAGTTCTTATGCAGAAAATTGCAAATGCCATATCTGCAAACCATCCTGAAGTGAGCCTTATAGTCCTGCTGGTGGATGAGCGTCCGGAAGAAGTTACCGATATGAGACGCAATGTAAGGGCTGAGGTTGTCGCATCCACATTCGATGAACAGGCAACACACCATGTGCAGGTGGCTGAAATGGTCATAGAAAAGGCCAAGAGAATGGTTGAGTACAAGAAGGATGTCGTAATCCTCCTTGATTCCATCACACGTCTTGCCCGTGCATATAACCAGACCGTTCCTGCATCAGGAAAGATACTCTCCGGAGGTGTTGATTCCAACGCACTCCATAAGCCTAAGAGGTTCTTTGGAGCAGCAAGGAACATTGAGCAGGGAGGAAGCCTGACAATTATTTCCACCGCTCTCATTGAGACTGGATCAAGGATGGATGAAGTCATCTTTGAAGAGTTCAAGGGAACGGGAAACAACGAAATCGTGCTTGACAGGAAGATGGCAGATAACCGCAAGTTCCCGGCTATAAACATAAAGAAGAGCGGAACAAGGCGTGATGACCTTCTTCTCAGTGAAGACATCCTTACCAGGGTGTTCCTGCTGAGGACAGCTTTCGGAAACCTTGATGATATGGACATGTCAGTCTCCCTTATTGACAAAATGAAGAAAAATAACAACAATAAGGAGTTCCTTGACAGCATGAATGCTGTTGCAGTCAGCTCTGCAATGAGGAGCTAGGAAAAAGACGTACCCTTTCTGTATGAACCAGAAAGAATTACATAGACTCGGAGGAAAAACAAAATGAAGAAGGACATTCATCCTAATTACGAATTGCAGGAAATTCGCTGCTCTTGTGGCAACGTAATCAAGACAAAGACAACAAGCAAGAACCTGACAGTTGAAATCTGCTCAGCCTGCCACCCATTCTTTACTGGTACACAGAAGCTTGTTGATACTACTGGACGTGTTGAACGCTTCAACAAGAGATACAACAGAAGCCAGAACAACTAAATTATTTAAAGTGAGAAAGCACCAGGAAATTCCGGGTGCTTTTTTGTTGAAAAAAAGGCAAACACCATCTACAGAAAAAATTAGCTTGAATCCGGATTGAATGGATGGTAAAAATTCTATAAGACACTTTAAAGGGGAGTGTGACTATGTATAGGGTGCTTGTTCATCATAGAAACGAATATGGCAAGGAACCGGAGGTTGTTGTTGATGTTCCTGGAGTAATGACCATATTGGGTTCCTATTCAGATTACTGCGACGGCTATGCCTTGATGTGCACTAACACGCAGGGGCTCCGTCTTGCCATCTCAAAAAGGGATGATAATCTCGTAAAGGTATATAACCACACAATACAGGACAGGAAGAAATTCCAGCTTTCAGGGCTGAAGTGCAAGGCAGATGACAAGTGGATTGCAACCGTGAAGGCTGTATTCATTGCCTTGCAGCACGACGGGGTAATCCTGCCTGGAATGGATATCAGCATAACGGGACGCACTGCGCATTCAGACTATGACACGCTTGCAGCAGCTGTAGCCGCTGGCTTCCTGATTGCTTTCAATGAACTTCTTAACCTCAATCTTGCCCTGTCAGACATGCTCAGGATTGCGCATGCGGCAAACACATATTCTCTGGGCTCATCACGGCTGAGGGACCTGCTGACGCTGTTCATCATAAAAAAGAAAGAGCTTGTGCTTTTTGATCTGGATTCCTATTCCTACACAACAATGGAAGATCCGTTTGACACCGATGAGATAGCAACATACATCCTTGACTGCGGCATTCCGAAGAACATACTCTTTGAAGAGGAGAGGAAAGTCCAGGAAATCACTAAAGAGACGATGGAAAGCCTTAAGAAGAGCATAGAAAAGGGAACGAAGCTCAGGGATTACAGCACACGTGAACTCAAATACAGAAGGGGCTTTTCCAATGAGAATGCGGTACGCTATGCGAATTTCACCCTGACTGAATCTGCAAGGGTGCTTAAGGCCTGGGATGCTTTGAAACATAATGACAGGAATGCATTTTCAAAGATCCTTAAAGAGCAGCAGGACGGAATAGACGGTGATCTTGAGGTTACAAGTCCTGAAGTGGAATGGCTGATTAAGCGCGCCAATGAGAATCCGCATGTCTATGCAGCATCCCTGATAGAAGTCGGGCTCAGCGGGCATATACTGATTGTCGGGGACAGGGATTTAATCCCCAATTTCGAAGATAAGCTCAATGACTATGAGAAAATCTTCGATTTCCATGCGACTCTCAGGCCATTCTCTCCGACAGGCGGGGTAAGGGTATTGGAAGATGACGGTACTGCTGGTTAATGATGACGGATACAGGGCAGATGGCATAAAGGCAATGGAAAAGGCTCTCTTTGATGCGGGCCATACTGTATGGGTGAGCGCACCGGAAGTCCAGATGAGCGGCATGAGCCATGCGATGACAGTCTCAGGGACAGTGGATATCGTGAAGGATGGAGAGTGCCATTACCATGTAACTGGAACGCCTGTAGACTGTGTGCTCTATTCAAAGCGCTATGAAGAGGGGCTGTTCCCATATGATCCTGATCTTGTGATCTCCGGGATAAACAATGGCTATAATCTCGCGACTGATATCATGTATTCAGGTACATGCGGCGCTGCAAGGGAAGCCGTATTCTGTGGCTGGAAAGCAATCGCAGTCTCCGCGGAGAAGCTGGATTTCAGCATTGCAGCCAAGTTTGTGGCAGAAAACCTGGATTCATTATATTCCTCTCTGGATCTTGATGGTTTCATAAATATCAATTTCCCTCCTTCCTTCAATGGGAAGGCAAGGCTCACGATTCCTGGCGAAGTGCGTTATGCGGATGCTGTGAAGCTTGTGGAAAAAGATGGCAACAGGCTGAGGGTGAAAATAAGCGATGTCGTCAGGACTGATCTGGCTGTCGATGGTTTCCTTAACGATATAGAATGCGTAAAAGAAGGCTATGCATCAGTCAGCACTGTCTCTGTAAGGTCATACAGCCATAATCCGGTCTTTGAAAAGCTTAAGAAGGTATTTGATTGAAACGCTGGGAGGATCTCTGCAGCAACTGCGGCCTCTGCTGCAGGGAAAAGGTTGTTACTGAGGACTTTCTCATTTTTCTTGATGGAAGGTGCCAGTTCTATGATGAGGGGAGAAAACGCTGCTCAGTATATGCTGAGCGTTTCAGCAAGTGCAGAAGGTGCATGAAAGTTAATATCTTCAGGGCATGTTTTGCAGACTATCTTCCCCCTTCCTGCGCTTATGTCCAATGGGCAAAAAAACATCACATAAGATTCACAAAAGATAAAGAATGCGTCTTTGAAAATTAACACTGATGTGTGACAATAAGCCTCAGGAGAGAGAAAAATGAAAAAAATATTACTTGCATTAAGTATTGTTTTACTTTCTGTTTTCCCTGCTTTTGCAGAGGATACCGCATATGACTACGATGCTGCATCATACATTTCAGAGCATCAGGGAGAGGCCTTCCTGACAGGAAAAACATCATATGAGATTACAGGACGCATGGTCTCTGAGCCGACTACTGTATATAACCCCCTTGAACTCGTGACATATGATGTGGCAAACGACGGTGAGTCCGTGATCCTTAAAGGAACAGTAGGAGAGGAATGGGTTGCAAACATAAGCAAGGTCCTTTCAACTTACACAAGGCCTGATGGCTCAGCCCTGAGCGCAGAGGATTTTACAAATAACCTTGATCAGGAGGTTGCATTGAAGACTGTTGCTGAGCCAGGTACGAACTATGCGCTGTTTGTTCCTGCAGGGACAGTTGTGAAAGTCGATACAGCCTGGGGTGATACCCTTTACACAAACAGTGGAGATGCCCCTCATGGGGAGGGGGATTACCTTGTCTGCAGTGCAGTTGATGGAGAGCCTGACCTCTCTGATGTATGGGTGGTGAACGGCGAAGTATTCCCTTCAACATACGATATGTCGAACGCAATCTGATAATACCCTATTAAATCGGAATGTATTCTTAAGTCCGCAATAGCCTCAATTGACTTGACGATAAAGTTAATTGAGGCTAATTTATTAGCGTAAATAAAGGACTTTTTTCTATGGAAAAATATATATATCTGGATAATAACGCAACTACTCAGATGGCACCTGAAGTGAAGGCCATCATGAGGGAAAATGAGGATCTCTACGGCAATGCTTCAAGCATGCATGCCTTAGGGCGTATGGCTGAAAGCGGAATAGCATGGGCCCGCGAGGAGGTAAGGAAGCTTATCGGCGCAGACTATGCGAACGAAATCTTCTTCACAAGCGGTGCTACGGAAGGCAACAACACTGTATTCAACACGTTCCGTGACCTGATAGATGACGGGGCAAAAAAGGATAGGATACTCCTTTCTGATGTAGAGCATCCTGCAAGCATTGAGACTGCAAAGTACCTGAAGAAGAAAGGCTACAAGGTGGACTTCATCCCTGTAGACAGGATCGGAATGCTTGATATGGATAAATACAGGGCAATGATCGGTGCTGATGTGGCACTTGTTTCCGTGATGGTTGCAAATAATGAGTCCGGAGTGATTCAGCCGGTTAAGGAAGTGGCAAGGATCGCAAAGGAATATGGTGCATACATGCATGCCGATGCAACTCAGGCAATAGGCAAGATCCCTGTGGATGTGAATGATCTTGGTGTTGACTACCTCAGCCTCTCAGGCCATAAGTTCTATGGACCGAAAGGAGTTGGAGCTCTTTACATAAGGCGCTCAGCTCCGCGCACTCCTTATCTTCATGGAGGACATCAGGAAGGGGGAGAGAGGGCTGGAACTTACAATACCCAGGCAATAATCGGGCTTGGCAAGGCAAGCGAGCTTGCAAGGCTTGGAGTGGATGAGGAGAGAAAGTACCTCTGGAAGCTCAGGGAAAAGCTGAAGAATGGAATTGCAGAAAGGATTGAGGACATCACTTTCAATGGTTCAATGGACTATGATACGGCCTTGCCTGGAACGCTTGATGTCTCATTTGAGGCAGCTGAAGGGGAGAGCATCCTGCTTTACCTGGATCTGGAAGGCATTGAGGTATCTACAGGAAGTGCATGCGCAACAGGATCCCTTGAGCCCAGCTATGTCCTTCTTGCTTCAGGGCTGGATGTGGAACTTGCACATGGTTCCATAAGATTCTCGTTTGGACGCTATAATACAGAGGAAGAAGTTGATACAGTGCTCGAGAAGCTTCCTCCTATTATCAGGAAAATCAGGAACATGAGCACAAGGAAGGTTTAATATGGCAAGCAGTTTTTTCACAGAGTGGGTATATACAGATAAGGTAAAGGACCATTTCATGAATCCGAGGAATATCTGGAAGGAAGATGATGACTTTGTTCCAGATGGAGTCGGAGAAGTGGGATCCCTTGCATGTGGTGACCAGATGAGGGTCGGCATAAAGGTCGAGGATGGAAAGATAAAGGACTTAAGATGGCTTACATATGGCTGTGCATCAGCTATCGCAAGCACGTCCATGATGAGCGAAATGGCAATCGGACTTGATCTTGAGAAGGCTTACCATCTTTCTCCTAAGGACATCACGGAAGAGCTTGGCGGCCTTCCTGAGCACAAGTTCCACTGTTCTGTCCTCGGGGACAAGGCTCTCAGGGCAGCCATTGATGATTACCTTGAGAAGAACAATATGCCGAACCCGTACAAGGCAACAACAGCAAGGATCATCTGTGAGTGCAAGGGCGTTACGGACCAGATGATTGAGGATCTGGTGAAGAATGACAAGGTGAAGACCCTTGATGACCTGATCCGGGAGACAGGGGCAACGACAGGATGCGGCAAGTGCAGGGAAAAGATTGCAGCCGAGCTTGCTGAGATGCTACATATCTACAATAAGTAACCATGGTTTCTATTTTCAAGGAAGCAGTCAGGGATGCACTCTATCCCAGGAAGAATGGAGTGCTCTCTACCAGGAATAAGGCTCTGCTGGTTACTCCTGTAGTGGAAATGGGCGCAGAAGATGTCAGGAAGCTCAGGAAAAGCCTGAAGCTTTCAAGTGCCTATTTCGCTCAGATACTGGGAGTGAGCGCAAAAACCGTGGAAGCCTGGGAAAGCGGAAAGAATACTCCATCAGGGCCTGCCTTAAGGCTCATGAACATGATGAGAAAGAGTCCGGACTTCCTTATAGATCTTGGCATTATTGAGGAGACGTTCATCTGACGCCTCCTTTTTTTATGTTGTCCAGTATACGCTTGACCCTATGAATTCCCTGACAATGGAATCACCTGGAACAAGTGATGAATCTACCGGAGATATGAATGAGAGGAATGAAAGCAGCCTCTTTGCAGAAGGATATGCGATTCCGTCTTCCTTCCTTACCATCCTTAAAAGCGGTATTGCCTTCGGCGCAAGCACAGCCATTTCATAGTCCAAAGCACTGTTTATCATGACATCCGCATTGTTCTGGTATGGGAAGATATGGTATTTCTCCCCCCGCTCAACGCTGGGCCACCTGTTCAGCGTTTCAACTGCATCAGCTCCCCTGGTGCGGTTGTCGCGCACTATGCGGCGGAGGATCCTGTTGTCCGTTGTGCTGATTCTTGTGGATGAATCGAGATTGAGCACAGTCAGGGCGGAGATGTATATCCTGAAGCTTAGCTCTGGATCAAGATCAGGAAGAAGGTCCGGATTAAGGCCGTGTATTCCTTCTATGACAAGATATGTATCCTCATCCATCCTGTATTCCCTTTCACTGAACATGGTCTCCTGTTTTATGAATGAGAAGGAGGGAAGGTGCACACCCTTGCCACTTAGGAGATCCTTCATCTGCTGCTGGAAAAGATCAGTCCTGAGTGCCTCAAGCACCTCATAGTCATAGTCTCCCGTCTCATCCCTTGGAACTTCAGAGCGTGGCTTGTAGTAATCATCCAGGCTTATCTTGATTGCTTTCTTCCCAAGGATTCTGAGCTCATCGGAGAGCTTGAGGGAAAATGTTGTCTTTCCTGAGGAAGACGGACCTGCAATGAAGATGAGGCGGGCACTCTTCTTATTAAGGATCATATCTGAAATCTTTATTATCTTGCGCCTCTGCTGAGCCTCCATCAGGAGGATATCATGGGCAATGCTGCCATTTGCGATGCTCATGTTCAGCTCTCCAAGGGATCTGATGCTTACCGCCTCCTCATTCCTCATGCTCTCATTGAACACTGAGAAAAGGAGCCTGTTCTCAGCAAACGGCATGATCTGCATTATATTCCTTGTCTGCGGATAGCGCAGCAGCAGGCCATTGCCGTACTCCCTCAGTTCCCAGAGCGTAACTATGGAGAAATCTGGAAGGACGGGTTCTGTATAGAGCTGGTAATATGATCCGCATTTCAGGAATTCATAGCTGTTGAGGTTCAGGGAATTCAGGAGGACGGCTGTCTCTTCCTGTTTAGTCCTTTCTGCATATTTCATGGCTGCATCATGGCTGAGTGAGACTTTTTCTATCTCCACTTTCCTTTTTGCTATGTCCTTCATTTTGTCTGTCAGGTCCGACACTGAAAAAAGAAGGTTATCGGGGTAGTAGAAATAGTATCCGTCTCCAAGGCTGTGCCCGATGGTCAAAGCCCTCCCGGGATAGATCAGGGAGGATGCATAGGAAAGCAGCGTGGTCAGGGTTTTCCTGTATATCCTCTTTCCCAGAGGGGAGAAAAGGGGGACACTTTCAATATCCTCTTTTCCGTCAACTCTCTCTGAAAGAGGCTCAAGCTTTCCATTGACGAGCACTCCGACTGTCGGATTTTCCTCATACTTTTTCTTCTCGTATCCGACAAAGCTCTTATAGAGGCTCAGCATCTCCACATCTTTATTCTTTCCATCGACTTTTACTTTTATCAGATCCATAAAAATAAGATTAACAGCAGATTATGCTAAAGTCGAATTAATTTCTTTGGCGTTTTGATGTAGTATTACACTGATGAGCATTTTGTATGTAAATCTTGAGAAAAATGAGATAAGGACAGAAAAGGACAGGCCTGAAAATGGCTATGCGCTGCTGAAAGCCCTGATGGATGAAAGGAAGGACAGGATTGCCTTCACTTCCATCAATGGTGATGCATTGAGGATAAAAGGCGCATCGAGTGCCCTTTTTGCTTTCAATTCCCCTCTCAAGGGCAGGGTGGATTACGGTTATGCCCCACTGTACCTTTCATTCATGCTTTTCAGTTTTGGCTACACTGCTTTAGTCATTGAAGGAAAGGCAGAAAGGTATTGCTACCTCTCTCTCAGGGGAGACAGGATAGAGCTGAAGGAGATAGAACGCGGACTCAGGTATGATGAATTCAGGAAAAGGGTTTCGCTGAAGAGTGATGATGTTGTCCTTGCCTCAGGGCTTGCTGCGGATGAGAAAATCAGGATAGCGGCGCTTTATGAGAACGGAAGGGAAATTGGCAGGTCTTTCGGATCTGCATTCTCCATTCTCAATTTCAAGGGAATATGCCTCCAGCGCTATCTTCCGCCCAGAAGGGAAGATGAGGAGGGAAAGAAATACAGGAAAGAGATAAGCGAAGCAGAGCTTGGAGTGAAGCTGAAGAGGGAAAGCTCATCATCATATGTGAAATACCTTGAGAGAAATGGATCTCTTGCCATAGATAACTTTTCAAAAAGAAGGGATGCCAGGGCCATATTCCTTGATGGTTGCTACCTAAAGGAAAAGTACGGAGCATACAGTTCTTCCTGCCTGGACTGTCCTGTGCTTTGCAGGAGGGTGCTTAAGGACAGGAGCCCCTCTCCGGATCTCATAGATGTCATTGCATTCGGCTCCCTTCAGGGAATATTCTCATCTGAAAAAGTTCTCAGCATTAAGAAAGCTGTTTATGACAAGGGGCTGGACAGCATAGAGGCAGGGGCAATGCTTGCCTCCCTTGACCTTTCAGCTGACGGAAAGGCAGAGTATGCCAGAGGCTATGATGGCTCTGACTATCAGTCATATAAGGTAGGGAATTGCTCTGTAATTTTTGATCCGCGCGGAATGGGGGAGTCCGCAGTCTTCCTCTCCCTTGGGGATACTTTTCTTCCTTATTTCAGCATTTACCATAAAAAGAGGATAAAAGGGGAAGGGATTAATGCCGTGCTTGCGCTTTATGAGCGGGCATTTACATACGCACTTTCTTCCAGATCACTTCCGGTTCTGGGCTCCTATATCGCTTACATTTCCAAAATCCCTGAATTCTGTTACCTCAGTCCGCGCCTTTTAAAGTGGAAGCTTGAGAAAGAAGAGATGTTCGGCATAAAGGCAAGGGATCTGCTGAAGGAAGGGCTGGAGATCATCAATATGCTTGGTGAATGCGATTTCCCATTCCCTGACCATTTCATATACTCTTCTTCCTCCCATGACGATAGCTCCACTCTCCGCCTTACAAGGCTCATGGGATGCTACAGGAAAGAAAAAAGGGAACTAGAACATAAGCTTTTCATGAGAGAGGCAAAGAGGAAAAGATAGGAGCTCAATACCATCAGGTGCAATGACTCCAAAACTCTTCCTTCCATCCCTTGGACGGCTTACAGATCCCGGGTTGAAAAGGATGATTCCGTTTCCATCCCTCTCTAAGGCTGAGCGGTGGGTATGCCCGGAAATGAAAATGTCTCCAGATCTGAGGCTGAAGTGGCTTGCACCATAGCAGTCTCCGTGAGTTACTGTAACTGTTCTCTCTCCATCCTTGAATGAGATGAATTCGCGCGGAGTGCTGAGTATGGAATATTCATGGTAGCGGTCACAGTTCCCCATTACAGTCCTGAAATCTCCAAGATTGTATGCATCCACCTCCATCTCAACTGTCGGGCAGAAATCTCCTGCAGATACCATGCAGTCACATTTCAGCTTCACCATGATTTTAAGAAGTTTCCTGAATGCCTCCTCATCTGAGTGTATGTCAGAAAATACCAGATACCGCATTTCTTTCTCCCGTGAAAAAGATAAGCCTCTGCCATAGTGACAGAGGCCTAAGAGCGCATGAAAATGACTTATTCCCCGTCAAGCTCTGCGAAGAAATTCAGAAGCTCAGCTTCATCTGCTACTTTATCATGTCCAAGGGTTGCTACCACTTCTGAAATTACATCTCCATCATATGTGAGAGTGCATGTAATGTCACTATACTCCTTTCCGTTTATGACAACATCCTGTGACTTAAATGTTTTCCTATTTTCTGAATAAGTGGTGCTGAGCGTTCCTGAAAACTCTATTTTCTCTTCCTTTCCACCTTCAGAAAGCTTATAAGTGATACTTGCATTTTTAAATTCAGCTTTTAAAGTGTCACCAATTGACTCTGGCCTGCTGATATTCCTTTCTTCAATAAATTCCGCATTTTCTATATCCTGCAGATCATATCCTTCTGTCTTCAGGTATGATCTCAGTATGTCTTCTGCATATCCAGATCCAAGCACTGCTACATGTTCGAATACCTGCCTGAATTCCTGGAATGCTGCCCCTTTCTGGGCAGCTGTCTTTCCGTTTCCGTTATCTTCTGATTCTGTCTGGCTGCTTTCTGATGTTCCATTGCTGTTCTCTGTTGCTTTCTGCTCCATAATCCTCTCCTCATGGGAATGTGGTGCGCATGAAGTGAAAGCAGATAAGATTGCTAAAGCACAAAGAAGTGCAATAATTGATTTATATTTTGTCATAAGACCTCCATTCTTTTTTATTCGCAAATCATATAATATAGACGTATTTTATGTCAATAAATTTTAATTTTTTGTATTGTAATAAAATAAATACAGACTATAAGTTAGGAAACAGAATAAATTAATGTTTTTCTGCAGGTTTTAGGGAACTTTAAAGCACAATTTCATGACTGAAAAAGGCAGGAAAAGAGTATTTCCCATGCCTTTTCAGCAAAGTGGAAATAAATGGCCGATCAGAAAAAGGGGAAAGTGATTCTGTTCAGCTCATCAGCATTCAGGGCAACTGCTCCAAGTGAGGCCTCTATAATGCTCAGCCCGTTGTCCCGGGAAATGCTCTGCAAAACCTCAATATCCTTAATTGCCTCGCCATTAACCATGACATTATGGGAAGACCGCTTTGTATAATTTGTTCCTGAGTCTGAATAGGTTAATGTATTAAGCTCTCCGGAGTATGAGAGTGTTCCCGACGTCCCATCTGCCAGCTCGTATCTTATTTCCGCATTGCTGACAGTGTAAACAGTATGTCCTTCTTCTGCAGTAATCATTACCTTATCTCTGAGGTCTTCGGGAGAGACTGCAGTAATTTGTATTTCACTGGAAAGATATCCTGCCGTCTGCAGATATTTGTTTATGATATCTTCTGCATTTGTTGCCTCAAGCATCAAGGCATATCCATATGCTTTCATGAACTCTTCTGCAGTAGGTTCTGCATCCGCTCTGCATCCTGGAAATGATAAGAATACTACTAGTGCAGCAAGAACTGCTGCAATCAGTCTGCTTTTCTTTATTTATCCTCCTGGCTCTCCATAATAATACTTCAGTGTAATGTACCATGAAAGCATGATGGGAAAATGGTGGCTTAAATAATGCATTTCCTGCAGTTTCCAGCTGATTTTCCGCAAATATCTTAATGCCAACTTATGTCATAAGTATGCAAAACAGCAGAAGTGAGCTGAGGTGCAGCTCAGGCATCATAATGCTTTTGCAGTGTTTGAAAGGGAAAATAGTCAGATGGATGGTTATTGTATCATTTTTTAGTGAAATGATACTGTTTTCCATGACTTTTGCGTTTTGCTATGATATCTTCTTTTTAAGGTAGGAATCCAAATGCTAGAGAAAGAACTGACACTCAAGGATGGACATAAGCTGTTTTACCGTGTATGGCCTGTGGAAAAGCCAGTTGCTACAATACATATCAATCATGGAATGGCAGAGCACAGCATGCGTTACAGTGACTTTGCACATGCACTCAATAAAGAGGGATATGTTGTGTATGCCCAGGATCACAGGGGTCATGGCTATACTGCAGAAGAGGATGAGAAAGGCTGGTTCAGTGAGAAGGATGGATGGTCTTTAGTATGTGAGGATGCCTATGAACTTGACCAGAAGATCATGGATGACTATCCGATGCTGTCACACTATGTGTTCGGGCATTCCATGGGCTCATTCATCACAAGGATATGCATTGCCCGGCACAGTGAGGAGTACGATGGGGCAGTAATCTGCGGAACCGGAGCATCCCAGGGAATTGTGGGTAAGATAGGGCAGGTAATAGCAAGGGCCCATGTGAAGAAGTGGGGATCAAAGATGAGGGATCCGGATCTGGATAAGCTTGCATTCTCCCAGTATTCAAAGCATTTCAAGGGGGAAGGGAAGTTTGCATGGCTCAGCAGGGACAATGCTGAAGTGAATAAATACGAAAAGGATCCGCTCTGTGGTTTTGCATGCTCATCAAAGTTCTATGAGGACCTTATCGAACTTTCTTTCCAGGCAAATAACAGGAAGCTGATAGCCAGGATCCGCAAAAGCCTTCCAATCCTCATCGTAAGTGGAAGCGAGGATCCCGTTGGCGGGTATTCATCCGGAATAAAAAGGGTATATAATCTCTATAAAAAAGCCGGAATAGAAAATGTCTATCTTAAGCTCTATGATGGCGGAAGGCATGAAATACTGAATGAAACTAACAAGGATGAAGTCTATAAAGACATCATCAGCTTCTACAATTCACTGGAAAAAGAAGGGAAATAATGAAGACTGGATGGCTGAATAAGGTAGCTAGGAAATATCAGGGATTTGTTTCGTGGTGGAAGGACTATGCAAAGGTCCTTCTTCTTTCTTATCAGAGAATTTCCAGGGACAATGTCAGCATCATGGCATCTGGCATGGTTTACTCAACCCTTATTTCCATAATTCCATGCATTGCATTCCTTTTTGCTTTCTTTTCTGCCTTCGGAGTTCTCCAGACCGTTATTACGGCTCTGACCAAATTCCTGGTTGACACCCTTGGTGAGCAGACTGGAACCGAGATAATAAGCCTCGTGGAAACATTTACAGGCAACGCACTCAGCCTTGGCGTGTTTGGAATCATTTCCTTCCTGATAACAAGCATCCTGCTTGTAAACAAGGTCTATACGGTGCTAAACCGTATATTCCGCACCCAGCCAAGGTCGAATGCCCTCAAAAGGTTCACTACATTCCTGACTCTTCTGATCATAGCGGCACTGGTAGTTGTCATACTTGTTGCCCTGCAGGCAAGGGTCGAGAGGATACTTGTGACATTCGTGAACCAGGACAGGCTTGTTATTTCAGGCAATTTCTGGGAATCACTGCTTATCATTGCAGTCTTATGGCTTGCACTTTTTTCCATCATTTTCTTCCTTCCCAATGCCAAGGTAAGGATAAGGAGTGCTCTTGTCGGATCTGGAACAGGGCTTATCGTAATTATAATCGCAACTGAAATTTTCAAGAAGATGATAACGCAGTCTGTGAACTATTCCATAATTTACGGATCGCTTGCAAGCCTGTTCCTTCTTCTCCTTTATTTCTATATCTTCTGGTACATAATCATGGTTTCAGCTGAGATCACATATGTCCATCAGTTCAGGCCGGACAAGGGACAGATAAAGGGAAGGCCGGAAAGTCCTCTTTCCCAGATAAGCGAGGGGGTAAACCTCCTGCTGCTGGTTGCTGACAAATACCGTTCTGGCAAAGGTGCGGCCACAGAAAAGGAGCTTATAAGGAAACTTGCTGTTCCATCCAGCAAGCTGTATGGGTATATCAACTGCCTCGAGGATGGCGGGGTAATCATGGCTGTGAATACACAGCGGAGTGCTTTTGTTCCAGCCCTGCCGCTGGACAAGATATACCTGAAGGAAGTTCTGCATATCCTCTACGGAAGCGAGAGGAAGAAGAGTGAGGATATCATGACAATGGGAGAGGCGGTTGCCCAGGAGATGGAAGACAAAGGCATTAAAGGCCTTGAGGATATATCAATAGAAAACCTTATGGAGAGACTATGATTTTAAATAAGGAAACAGCAAGGAAACTGAGCCAGAAGGATTTCGCAAATATTGTGGATATCAGGACAGGTTTTGCGAAAGAAGAGATAGATGGCGAAACAGGGCTGAGACTGGTATATATGAAAAACCCTGCAACACTTGGAGATGACTCAATGGCCTATGTTTCACATGCGGTAGCAGCCATCCGGGGATCAGATATCATTTTCAGTGCAGCTCTCGAATCCATAGATCTCAGGGCTTTGTCATCGGCGCTGGGAGAAAGCCTTAAAAGCCTGCAGGCTGAGTATGGGGTGAAAAAGTATTTTACAGAGCCAAGGATCATCATATATGGAAATGGAGAGAGGGAGGACCTTGGAAGATATCTTGGAGCTATGGATGATGGGGATGCCTTTGATTTTCTCAGGGGGCTTTTTGAGGATTCATTTCCAGGCACCGGGGAAGATGAGGACTGGTCAGACTGGATTGTTGAGTGATTTCACGTAAAGCGGGGTATAGGCCATCCTTCCCCTTATCCGTTCAGATTTCATGAGCTTTATGGAATCTATGTGATCCTTAAAAGGCCTGAATACTTCTATATCCCCTTTCATGTATGCATTCCTGAATAATGTGATGTGTGGTTTAAATGGCCTTTCTTCCAGCCTAAAGCCCCTTTCTTTCAGTGCCTGATGCAGCCTCCACTGCATTTCTTCAAGCTCCCTTGAATGATCTATCTGGATAAAGTAAACGCGTCCTTTATTTATGCCTCTTCTAAACGATCCGATCCTTCCGTTTATCCTCAGGTCAAACTGATCTGCCTTTACATCATCCATTGCACTTTCAATAAGCTTAAGACCGCACTCATCAGTTTCGCCAAGGAACTCAAGCGTTATGTGGAAGTTTTCCTCCGGGACCTTTGTCCCTTTCTGCTCAAGTTCCCTTTCCATCTCCCTCTGAATGGAAGAAATGTATCCTTTGCATTCCCTTGAAAGGTCAACAGCAATGAAAATTCTCATATAAGTGGATTATACCACAACAGCTTATTGTGTAAAATGAACTCATGTATTTCCTGCGTGCTTTCACCCATGATGATATCCCTGCCATTTTCCGCCTCCTTTCTGATAAGAGGATGAACAGATTCCTTCCCTGGTTCCCTTTGCAGAGTGCAGAGGAGGCTGAGGTGTTTTTCACAGAAAGGATCGAGAATAAGAAACATTATTATGCAATCACATCAGATGGCATGCCTATTGGCTATGTGAACATCAGTGATGATGACTCCCATGACATGGGATATGCGGTCCTTCCGGAGTACTGGAACAGGGGAATTGTCACAGAGCTTGCAGGAAAGGCTATTGAAAAGGCAGCATCAGATGGCATTCCATATATTACGGCAACACATGATGTGAACAATCCTGCAAGCGGAAGGGTAATGCAGAAGCTTGGCTTTTCTTATAAGTATACCTATCAGGAGTACTGGATGCCAAAAAGGATCAATGTGCTGTTCCGCATGTACCAGATGAACCTGAGTGCTCCTAAGGATTTTGTATACATGAAGTACTGGGATGAATCAGAAAGGCATTTTACTGAAAATCACATATAATTCGTAAAGGAGGAAAAAATATGATTATTACATGGATTGGGCACTCGTGCTTCAAGATCGAATCTGATGGAAAATCGATCATAATTGATCCATATGAGGATGGATCGGTTCCCGGCTATAAGCCAGTAAGGGAGAAAGCCGGATGCGTGTTCTCTACCCATTCTCACCGCGATCACAGCTTCATGGATGGTGTTGTGCTATCCGGGGAAGGCTTAGGCTATAAGGCAATTAATGCCTATCATGATGATGCAAAAGGAGAAAAAAGAGGGCCAAACAGGATCTGCATAGTAGACGATGGGAAAGAGAGGATTGCACATCTTGGAGACCTTGGGGAGTACATTGAGTCAGATGAACTCCATTGCCTTGATGTTCTGCTCATTCCTGTGGGCGGTTTTTACACTATAGATGGCAAAGAAGCAGCCAGGATAGTCAGGAAGCTTAATCCAAGGCTTGTTATTCCGATGCACTTCAGATCAGATAAGTATGGCTTTGGCTATGATGAGATCAGCACTCTGGACGATTTTGTCTCTGAATTCAGCAGCGTTAGATACCTTGACTCATCAACAATGGACACTAAGGCTGATTATGGTGCTGGTATCATAGTGCTGAGGCCAAGGAATCTGGCTTAAGCTTCTCGTACCAGAGCTGTATTTCTGCTATCATCAGTGGTATGGGGAGAGAGAAAGAGGAATACCTGATTACTGAAAAGCCAATGAAGGCTCTGCTTGTATTCAGCCTTCCAATGATGCTTGGAAACCTGTTTCAGCAGTTTTACAACATGGCGGATTCCATAATAGTCGGACGCTTTGTAGGAGAGATGGCCCTCTCCAGCGTTGGAGCTTCCTATGCCCTTACATCTGTGTTCATTTCACTTGCAGTCGGAGGCGGAGCAGGGGCTTCCGTAATTACGAGCAATGCATTCGGAGAGAGGAATTATAAGAAGATGAAAGAGAGCATCTCAACAAATCTCCTGGCATTCCTCTTAATATCGGTAATACTGGCATGCTTTGGCTATTTTTTCTCCAATGATATCCTTACCGCACTGAATACTCCTGATAATATACTGACTGATGCTGAGATATACCTCAGGATATATTTCCTTGGACTGCCATTTCTCTTCATGTACAACATCCTTTCATCTGTATTCAACTCAATTGGGAAGTCGAGAATCCCACTTTTCCTGCTTGTTTTTTCATCCATTCTCAACGTTGCTCTGGATATAATAGCAGTTGCCGAATTGGATATGGGGGTTGCGGGAGCAGCATGGGCAACCCTTATCTCGCAGGCGCTTTCCGCCATAATATCTTTTTTCATCCTCATCAGGATCCTGAGAAAAATGGAAGGTGAAATGGAAAGCTGTTTTTCCCGCCCTCTATTTTCCCAGAGTTTCAGGATAGCTCTTCCCTCAATACTGCAGCAGGGCACGATTACCGTTGGCATGATGCTTGTGCAGAGTGTTGTCAATGCATTCGGCTCTTATGTCCTTGCCGGGTACTCTGCTGCCATCAGGGTGGACAATATAGTGACTGTACCTTTCACGGCGGTTGGCAATTCGATGAGTCCCTATACTGCCCAGAATATCGGGGCAGGAAGGAAAGGTAGAATCAGGGAGGGCTACAGATCCGGCCTGGTCATTGTTTTTGCCTTTGCCATGCTTTCTGCAGCCATACTCTTTTCTTTTTCCCATGAGATAATCTCCCTTTTCCTTGGCTCAGAGGGGTCGGCAGAGGCGTACAGGACCGGGGAGGAGTACCTCAGGTTCCTTTCATTCTTCTATTTCATCCTTGGTTTTGCCATGACGACTGGCGGAGTCCTGAGAGGATGCGGAAAGATGAAGATGTTCACACTCGGATCCCTGATCAACCTTTCACTGCGCGTCATCGGGTCCATGGCATTTGCTCCGGTATATGGGGTCAGCGTTGTATGGTATGTCGTTCCAGCCGGCTGGGCCGTGTATTTCCTTTTATGCCTGTCAGCTTACAGGAAGGAAACTTCAGCAGCTTTTTCCCACGTTTTCACGGAACATGCTCCTGAAAAGGAAACGCACTAATGGACCGCAGAAGAGTATCTGGTAGAAAAATGCCATGGGAAGGTTCTTCGCTGCTGCTGTAAGCCAGGCTGGTATGAAATCTGCGGCTCCTGGCTTCTGGAAGATCAAGGTTGCCCAGAAACTCATTACCGGGCACATTATGGAAATTGTGATGGCCTGCCTGGTTGAATATGGCATGCAGCCTGTTAATTCCTCTCGTCCTTTCCTTCTTTGCCGCATCATAGGCATTGATGACGCTCCTCATATCAGACTCTTCTTTAGTGGGAACCTCAATAGCAGCCCAGTTCTCCC
>CASFJV010000035.1 GCA_949295125.1 uncultured Spirochaetales bacterium | reverse complement strand
GGAAATGGCGAAAAAAGGTTCATGGCAAGCTATGCAGATGAAAACACTGCCATTATCTTCACAGATCACCAGAACCGTGATCTCTTCCTTGATGAGGCAGAGAAATCTGATGCATTTTATATCGGAGCAGTCGGATCAAGGGCAAAGGTAATGAAGAAAGAGCGGATCTACTCTCCAACCGGCCTGGATATCCTTTCAGATACGCCGGAAGAAGTTGCCATCTCGATTACGGCTGAAGTTGTTGCAGCGCTTAACAGGAAAAGGGGAGTAAGTTACCGGGAAGAAAAAAAGAGGCTGATCATAGTCCGCGGGGCAGGGGATTTAGCCACTGCAGTCATAATCCGGTTAAGGAATGCCGGATACAATGTGCTTGCCCTGGAAGTGGAGAAGCCGTCTGTAATCAGGAGGACTGTCTCTTTTGCTGAGGCGGTTTATGAATGGATTGCGGAAGTCGAGGGCGTCAGGGCAAGGAAGGTAGATTCAGTTTCTGAGGTGTTTTCTTCATTCGATGAAGGCTTTGTCCCTGTTCTTGTGGATGCTGATGCAAAGGCAGTGGAAGCTTTAAGGCCTGAAGTTGTGATAGACGCAATTATCGCAAAAAGGAATCTTGGAACAAGGATTGATGATGCTCCGCTGACTGTTGCACTCGGCCCTGGCTTTGAGGCAGGCTCTGATGTGGACTATGTGGTTGAGACAAAGAGGGGGCATAACCTTGCAAGGATCATCAGGCGTGGAAAGGCAGAGGAAAACACCGGAATACCCGGAGTGATTGAAGGCTATGGAAAGGAAAGGGTAATACATTCCCCCGCAGATGGGAAAATAAGGAATGCCAGGCAGATTGGTGATATCGTCAGGAAGGGGGATGTTATCGCATATGTCTCAGATGTTCCTGTCATGGCATCGATTGATGGAATGGTGAGAGGGCTCATCCATGATGGATACGACTGCTGTAAAGGGCTTAAGATTGCTGATATAGATCCACGGGGAGATAAGGCTGAGTATATGAGCATAAGCGATAAGGCGAGAGCTGTTTCCGGCAGTGTCCTTGAGATTGTGGATTCGCACTACAATTGCTAAGCATTGAAATAAAAGATATTATTTGGCTATGGACGAAAAGAGCATAAAGATAATCCGGGATGCACAGCTCAGGCTTTCTGCATCGGGACTTGATGAGAGGAATAATGCGCTTTCACTGATCTATGATGAGCTTGAGAGTGCAAAAGACTATATATTCAGCGAAAATAGTAAGGATCTTGAGGAAGCTGAGGGCATAATTAGCGCCTCTGTGATTAAAAGGCTTAAATTCGATGAGGCAAAGCTTAAAAGCGTGAGAGATGGTATCCAGGACATAATCAGGCTGCCTGATCCGGTTGGAAAGACACTTGAGAAAAGGGAGCTGGACAAGGATTTCATATTAACGCGTAAAAGTTTTCCAATCGGGGTCATCGGCATGATATTCGAAGCGCGTCCTGATGCCCTTGTCCAGATTGTCAGCCTCGCAGTCAAAAGTGGAAATGCCGTTATCCTCAAGGGAGGAAAAGAGGCAAAGAACTCAAACAGGGCACTGTTTTCCACAATAAGGAAGGCATTGGATAAATCAGATCTCGGCTCAGGTTTCATTGAGCTTATTGAAAGCCATGAGGATGTTGCCTCCATTCTCAGGATGGATAAGTATATCGACCTCATTATTCCACGGGGCTCAAATGAATTCGTGCGCTATGTAATGGATAACACAAGAATTCCTGTGCTTGGACACGCGGATGGGAAATGCACGGTATATGTGGATGAGAGTGCCGATCTGGATCTTGCAGTGCGTGTTGCAGTAGACAGCAAGGTTCAGTATGCGGCAGCATGCAACGCAGTTGAATGCATCCTTGTCAACAGGAAGATAGCCGGAAGGTTCCTTCCAATGCTGAAATCTGCTTTTGATGAGCATGGGGTAACTATCCATGGAAGTGATGAGGTCCTTTCCATTATAGCATGCAAGCCTGCATCATCTGTGGATTTCGATACTGAGTTCCTTTCCCTTGACTGTGCCGTAAAGCTTGTAGGAAGTACAGAGGAGGCAATTGAGCATATCAATGCACATGGTTCTCACCATACAGATGCAATAATAACATCAAGTGCTGCTGACAAGGCTCTCTTCTTTTCTCTTGTGGACAGTGCCGATGTGTTTGCCAACTGCTCAACCCGCTTTGCTGACGGGTTCAGGTTCGGCCTCGGTGCAGAAGTCGGAATCAGCACAAGCAAGATCCATGCGCGCGGTCCTGTGGGACTGAGTGGGCTGATGAGCTATAAGTGGCTCCTTGAGGGAAACGGGGAGATTGTGGCAGACTACGCCAGTGGCGTAAGGACATTCCATCATAAGGATCTGCAATGAGGGATTTTTCATATGTAAAGCGCATCGTCGTAAAGGTTGGAACAAACCTTCTGACGGATGAGAGTGGAATAAATGAAGAGAGGATCAAAAAGATCTGCTCAGGAATTGCAAAACTTAAGAATATGGGCTACCAGGTTCTCCTTGTCTCATCCGGTGCAATCGGAATGGGTGCAAAGGTGTTAAAGCATAAAAGCCCTGTCGTCCATATACCGCTTCGCCAGGCATTTGCTGCAATAGGCAATCCAATACTCATGACGGCATACCAGAAGGAGATGGCTAAGTACAACATAATCTGCGCCCAGGTGCTCATTACAAGGAGTGTGCTCAACAACAGGAAGAGCTATGTGAACCTCAGGAGTTCTGTCTCTACTCTTTTGGCACTCGGGGTAATCCCGATATTCAATGAGAATGACGTCGTATCCACTGCAGAGATAGGGAATGTATTCGGCGATAATGACAGGATGAGCGCTATGGTTGCATCAAAGATAGAGGCTGACCTCCTTATTCTCCTGACAGATATTGACGGAATCTATACAGCAGATCCGAAGAAGGATAAGAATGCTGAGCTCATCACTACAATTGACAGGATTACGGATGATGTTATGGCAGTTGCGAAAGGCAAGGGGAGCGCTTTCTCCACTGGGGGAATGAAGACGAAACTGCTTGCTGCAAAGATAGCAAAGGATGGAGGATGTGCAACATTGATTGCATCGGGCTATGAGGATGATATCCTGCCACGCCTTCTTGAAGGTGAAGAGATAGGGACACTGATCCTTCCATCAAAGAAACTCTCGGCAAGGGAGCGCTGGATAATGGATGCCTCTGTATCCGGTACCATCGTGATTGATGATGGGGCTAAGGATGCAATCAGCCACAATAAATCCCTTCTTCCCTCTGGAATTGTGAAGGTAACTGGAAATTTCAATGAGAAAGAGGTGATTCTTGTAACAGATACAGCCGGAAATGGTTTACTTAAAGCAGTGACTAATTTCTCTTCCTCGGATTTGCATGCCTTGATCGGCCATAAGAGCGGGGAGATAGAAGGGATTCTTGGAAAAGGGAGGAGGGATGTCGTTTTCCGTCCGGAGGACACAAGCCCGGTAGAGCACAATGTCTGATTACAAAGTAATACACAGGAAGCAGGATCTTGAGATGAAGATCTCCTCTTTATACCACCAGGCACAGCTGGCAATCGGCCTGATCGACACCTCAAGCAGGGAAGACCTGGTAAGCACGCTTGACTGGTATGTTGAGAATATGAATTTCTGCCTCCATCTGATCACAACACAGGACAGGGCAGAGGAGATGGATCTCCAGGACAGGTACCCGGATGTAACCTTCATCCTTTTCAAGACTGCCCAGACTACAGGTGAATACATTAATGCACTCTCTGATGAGTGCTATACAACATATTTCCTGGTTTTAAGGACTGATACTCTCCTGATTGAGTACCAGGGACAGGAACTTATGAAGGCAATGGGGGAGAAGAACCATCCTGCACTCATTACTCCTGTAATGCTTTCTAGCCAGCTTGAGGTGATCCCAACGATCCGGGCTCCACACTTAAGCGGAAAGGATTTTGATCCGCTGAGCTTTTCTCCAACCGTTTCTGAAGCCACATGGGAAGAGAATCTCTATCCCATCATGGGCCTTGGCTTATATGACAGGGCATTATTCCAGCGCCTTAGGGTATATGATTCGCTTATTACAGGTGAGTTTTTCCAGATGGCAGACTTCGGAATAAGGTGCTATCTTCTTGGATACAATATCCTGACTACAAGGAATATTGTGATCCAGTTTCCTCAGAAAATGAGCTTGGTTGAGGACAGGAGTGCCTCAGAGGGTATAAACAGGTTCTATACAAAGGCAATGAGCGTACGCCGCATTGCCGGAAAGAATGTGGTTGAAAAGTGGAAGCCGTATGTCGATAAGCCCCTTTTAAATGAGGAGGTCAAGAAGAAGCAGGTTATAATGCAGAAGACAGATTTCTTCTCACTGATGGATAAGTGGAAGGTGAAGGAAGAGTAAAAAAACAGGGCCAGCTTTGGATTTTCTCCTTATTTGCTGGCCCTTTCCTTCTAAAGGGGTGAAAATGTCATTTCTCCTCTTCCTCTGAGATCCTTGCTTCCATTATGAGCTTTGTCTTAAGCTCCCTCAGTCTGGAAGAGAGGCTCACTTTATAGATATGCGGGTTAATCTGCCTCTTGTAGCTTTTGTCGAATTCAGTCAGCAGCTCTGCGCTCCTTCTCTGGATCTCATGGATGTTTATCTCCGGATAGAGCCTCTTTCCATTCTCCATCTTCTTTGTGAGCTTTGCCTTGAACCTGGCATAGTTCTTCTTTTTCATGATGAAGAAGTCCTGGGTGCTGAATGGATGGTAAAATGGTATGTTAACCCCTTCTTCAAGTGTTTCATCATC
>CASFJV010000034.1 GCA_949295125.1 uncultured Spirochaetales bacterium | reverse complement strand
ATATTATCATTCATAAGCAAGTCCTCCTGTTTATTTCTTTTTGGTATCTGAAATTATAACAGAAAAGGCTTGCTTTTTCTATGCTGGAATGCATCAATTCCTGAATTAATTCGTTTTATTGAAAGAAATTATACAGCTTTTGCCTAGACAGCAGAAGACCGTCGCTTTTTTGCGACGGTCCCCATAATCATCATATTTTCATTGCAACTTCGTATGCTCTCCAGATGACGCTTCTGAGGTTGCCAACCTCAAGGCAGTCACCGACAAGATATGCCTTCCTGCCATTTGCATTGAGTGGAGCAGGGGTGTAGCCTACACTTGATATTACGCTCTCTGCCCTGATCTCCTCCTCTTTTCCATCAGATCCTGCCACAATGACTGAACCATCTTTTATCTCCTTCACTTTCGCATTCAGGTATACAGGCACCTTATGAAGGGCAAACCATTCGCGCAGGTATGAGGAGTTTGCAAGGCATACCCCTTTCTGGGCAATCAGGTCATCTTTCATCTCTATGATGCTGACTTTCCTTCCCTGAAGGGCAAGCTCATATGCAATTTCGCATCCAGTCAGGCCGCCTCCTATGACCGCCACACTCTCTCCGACAGCTTTCCCGTTCAGGAAATCGCATGCTTCTATGGCCTTGTCAAAGCCTGAGACAGGGAGCTTTCTGGCTTTGGCTCCTGTAGCAATTATTACGGCATCTGCATCCAGGGAGGAGATATCTTTCACTTCTGTATTGTACCTGATTGGAATCTGGAGTTTTTCCATCTCATGCCTGTACCAGGCAAGCAGCTCACGCAGCTTCCCTTTGTAGCTTTCTGAACTTGCAGGAATGAATGTCCCTCCAAGAACGCCGGCCTTTTCATAGATTACAGGATTGTGGCCCCTGAGCTTGAGAACCCTGGCTGCTTCCATTCCTCCTATTCCGCCACCGACAATAGCAACTGCCTTGGCTTTTTCAGTCTTCTTGATATAGTGCCTGTTCCACTGCATTGTCTCTGCATTGACGGCACATCGCGCCAGGTGCAGGCTGTCTGAGAGGTCCTGGTCATTAGGAACTCCCTTATAGTGGCACATGTTGAAGCATCCGTTATGGCAGAGTATGCATGGCCTTATGTCTTCTTTTTTTCCATTTATCAGCTTTGTGACCCATTGCTGGTCTGCCAGGAACTGGCGGGCAAATCCAGCACCGTCAAGCTTTCCTTCCCTTATTGCCTCTGCAGCCACCTCCGGGTCAAGCCGTCCTGCGGCCACAACCGGGATACTGACGAATTTCCTGATATGCTCCACATCTTCCAGATTGCAGTTTTCAGGCATATAGATTGGCGGATGTGCCCAGTACCAGGCATCATATGTGCCGTTGTCACAGTTAAGCATGTCATATCCTGCCTCTTCCAGGAGCCTGACTGCCTTTTCTGATTCTTCCATATCCCTTCCGGCCTCGATGTATTCCTCGCCAGGAAGTGCGCCCTGCCTGAATCCTTTTGTCTTGGATATTACGCTGTATCTGAGAGAAACAGGGAAATCCTTTCCGCATTTCCTCTTGATGGCATCCACGATCTCTATGGCAAAGCGGTACCTGTTTTCCAGGGATCCACCATACTCATCAGTCCTTTTATTCACATATTTCAGTGTGAACTGGTCCAGAAGGTATCCTTCATGCACAGCATGCACTTCAACGCCGTCAACTCCGGCCTGCTGCAGCAGTGCAGAGCTTTCTGCAAAACCAGTGACCATGTCCCTTATCTCTTTTTTTGTCATCTCCCTCGAAGGGACTTTATCAGACCACCTGTTTGGAGAAGGGGAGGCGGAGGCTGTGATTTTATCGAGATTCATGAATGGCTTGCTGATTGTCCTCACGACCGGTGTCGTATACATCATCTCCATCATCCTGCTTATTGTGAATGATCTTCCAAATCCGCCGGTAAGCTGGACAAAGAGCTTTGCTCCAGTCTGATGGAGTTCAGGCATCCATGCTGCAAGATCCCTATACATTTTCCTGTTCTTCTGGAGCCACTGCCCGAACATTGGGTTATAAATCGGCTGGCAGCCAGGCATGACAAGCCCAACGTTGTTCTTTGCAACCTCAAGAATGAACTTTGCGCCATCCTTGTCAAAATGGTTTTTCTCCATCCACCCAAGGAGATCCGTTCCTCCCATACTTGTAAGTACGATCCTGTTCTTAATTTCCAGGGAGCCGATACGCCACGGCGTAAATAAAGGTTCTAGTTTCTTATCCATACCTTCAATTATAGAGCCTCGGATTTCATAGGGCAAAACAAAAAAGCAAATAAAAAACGGATAGGTTTCCCTATCCGTCCTGGATGTATTATCATTCGAGGCTTAGCGGATTCTCATCTCTGTCTCAGCATCGAAGAACCTTGCTTTCTCCATATCAACAACCAGAGATACTTTCTCTCCGACAACTGGTGTTACGGATGGATCGATCTTTCCGACAACGTTAGCCTTGCTTGTTGCTACATGGACCTGAGTCTCTGATCCAAGTGGCTCTACAACGTTTACGGATCCGTCAATTGTCTTTCCGTCAACAGGTGTGTGTGAGAACTCGACATCTTCCGGCCTGATACCGAATGTGACCTCTTTTCCTGCATATGGTGCCAGGAATTTAGCCTGTGCATCTGTTACCTTGAGGCGGAATGTTCCTTCCTCTACGTATGTGCCATCGCCTTCCTTCTTGACAGTCATGTTGAGGAAGTTCATTGGAGGTGAACCGATGAATCCTGCAACGAACTTGTTATCTGGCTCATTGTAGAGTTCAAGTGGTCCGCCAATCTGCTGGATGACACCAAGCTTCATAACAACGATCTTGTCAGCCATTGTAAGAGCTTCAACCTGGTCGTGTGTAACATAGATCATTGTTGCCTTCAGCCTGTGGTGGAGGGCAGAGATCTCAGCTCTCATCTGTACACGGAGCTTAGCATCAAGGTTTGAAAGCGGCTCGTCGAAAAGGAATACCTTTGGCTGGCGAACGATTGCACGTCCTACTGCAACACGCTGCCTCTGTCCACCAGAGAGAGCCTTTGGCTTTCTGTCAAGAAGCATCTCGATGTCGAGGATCTTTGCAGCTTCCTTAACTCGCTGATCAATCTCTTCCTTAGGGAATTTCCTGATCTTGAGTCCGAATGCCATGTTATCATAAACAGTCATGTGAGGATAAAGAGCATAGTTCTGGAATACCATTGCGATGTCTCTATCTTTTGGTGGAACGTCGTTCATGAGCTTGCCATCGATGTAGAGCTCACCAGATGAGATATCCTCAAGTCCAGCAACCATTCTGAGAGTTGTTGACTTACCGCATCCTGATGGGCCTACGAGAACGACGAATTCCTGATCTTCAATGTCGATATTAACGTTGTCTACAGCCTTAACACCGCCATCATAGATCTTGCAGATATTTTTTAATACAACTGCACTCATCTTTTTCTCCTTAGTTTTTTTAACTCTGGAAACTAGTCTATGACCGCTTTTGTGCCCAGTCAAATGAATTTTCAAGTGAAAAATGGGAATTTTCATTAAAAAATCATTGAAAACAGGCTTTTGCTGACTATATAATCAAAATTAGTCAAAAAGAAGGAAAACATGCCTAAAATATATACAAAGGAAGAGAAGGACAGCATCAGGGCAGAACTTAGGAAAGCTTCTGCAGTATGCCTGGGAAAGTACGGAGTGCGTCATACCACTGTTGATGAACTGGTCAGGATGGTGAACATTCCAAAAGGGACCTTCTACCTTTTTTATGAGAACAAGGAGCATCTTTTCCTGGATGCCCTTGAGGATTTTTCGAGGAGGGAAGAGGAGAAATACCTTGAGATGCTTGAAAGCCTGGATGAGAACCATATTGTGACAAGCCTGACGAAGGTCTTTTGCGAGATGGCACTCTCTTTCTACAGGAGCGGGCTTTACCAGCTTCTGGATAATAACCAGATGGCACTGGTGATGCGAGGCCTAGAGAGTGAGGAGAAGGAGAGGATCCTGAAATCCAGATATGACTATATAAACAAGATCCTCTATTATTTCTCCATCGAGGATGATGAGGAGATATCATCATTTTCTGCCGCTTTCAGTTCCATATTTTACCTTATGCTCCATGACAGCGAGATAAATGACATGGAAAAAGCCCTCAGGACTCTTATCCGAGGGCTGGTACTGCAGCTGGTTGAATAGCTCTACCTGCTATCTTCTTTTTCCTTCTCTTCTTCTGATTCCTTGCCTGCCTCTTCACTCTCTTCCTTGCTAATGAGGCACTCCACGATCCTCTTGTCCTCGATCTTGGTGACATGCACTTTCAGTCCATATACGCTGACATCGAGTTCTGTTCCGTCTGCCGGTATTTCGTTGAGAGTGCTGAATACCATGCCGCCGACCGTATCGAAATCGTGCTCTTCATTTGGAAGATCCATTCCGATTGCCTCCTCAAGGTCCTCTACAGGAAGTGTCCCCGAGACTTTCCAGAGGTTGTCTCCGAGCTGTATAAGCTCTTTCTCTTCCTCTTCATCAAACTCGTCATAGATGTTTCCGACAATCTCCTCAAGGAGATCTTCCAGGGATATCAGGCCGCTTGTCTGGCCATATTCATCGACACAGATTGCAATATGCTGTTTCTTTTTCTGCATGTCTGAAAAGAGCTTGTCAGCCCTTATTGTGTCTGGAACGAAATAGGCTGTCCTCATCAGTTCCCGGATGCTCTTCATCTTGTCTTCATTGAGGTTTAAAAGGAAATCCCTTGAATTGAGTATGCCGATTATGTCGTTCAGATCCTCATCATAGACAGGGAACCTTGACCTTCCGCTTTCCTTGATGAGGCTCAGGACTTCAGCATTATGCATGTTCACCTGCACAGCCCAGATATCGCTGGTGCGGGTCATGACTTCAGATACCAGCGTGTCATTGAGTTCGAACACGTTCTGTATCCATTCCCTCTCATCTTCCTCGATTGATCCGGAATCTCCTCCAGCATCGACCATCATCCTTATATCTTCCTCTGTTGCGGCATCCTCTTCCGCTTCTGTCTTGAATCGGAAAATCTTGAGGACAAGATTTGTGCAGAAGCTCAGGAACCAGATTATCGGGCGCATGACGGTTGCAATCACATTGAGCACCTTGCAGGCAAAACGTGCCACCTGCTCAGATTTCTGCTGCGCTATGCGCTTTGGAACGAGTTCTCCGAAAATGAGCGTGAAGAATGATATTATGAGTGTTATCACAAAGACTGAAATCGTGTTGAGCACGCTGTACGGTATTGTTGCTCCCCATGCAATGAACACTTTTGTCAGTTCCTCAGCAAGGGTATCTGCTGCAAGTGCTGAACCAAGGAATCCTGCAAGGGTTATTCCAATCTGGATTGTAGAGAGGAAATTTGATGGGTTCTCAACCATTTTCAGCAGGACCTTAGCAGTCTTGTCCCCGTCCTCAACCTGTTTTTTCAGTTTATTGTGATTTAAAGATACTACTGCAATCTCCGCTGCCGCAAAGAATGCATTTATTAAGATTAATATTGCCTGTACGACTATCTGTCTAGGTATAGATACTACGCTTTCCAATTTATTACTCCTCCTGATTGATCTAGAAAACTTAAAAAGAGTAATAAGTCAGAGGAGCAGCTTTTCATTCAGGACGTAGCACAAATGATACGGCACGTCCTCGTCATTGATGTCAAATTTGGCATTACTGCCAGGGCCTTCGTCCACTTTCTATCAAATTCCTTTTGCACTTATCTCTGTGCGGTATAAAGATAGTAAAAATATATAAAATGGAATAAGCATAGTCAATAGAGCGGATGCTGTCCCAGCTGAAACTCGCAGGTAATATGGCTCTGCTGGCATAATTGGGAAGCTTGCCATACTTCTTCCTTTCTGAGATAGTCTTAAGCTATGCAGTGCGTTAAGAGACAGTCAATTACCGGATCACTTATAAGCTTTTCCATTCCTCTTATCCTGAGTGCTGTTCTCCAGCAGCTGTATGCATGGGCGGATGCATTCATTGTAGGAAACTTTGTTGGGGAGGTTGCGCTTGCCTCCGTTGGATCCACCACAAGTGTGGTCAACCTGTTCATCACGGTCATTACCGGATTTACGCTTGGGCTGTCCATAATCTCTGCCAAAAGGTACGGAGAAGGGAATACCGGGGAAGTCAGGGCAATACTCTCAACTTTTTCCTTATTGCTTGGTGCTGTATTCCTCTTCCTTGCTTTTCTCGGTTTTTCCCTTTCTCATGGCATCCTTTCCTTCATGGATACTGCACCGGAGGCAATTGACGGGGCAAACGGATACCTGAGGATCATATTCATAGGAATTCCGTTCCTTGCTGTGTATAATGCCTATTCTGCTTCTCTAAGGAGCATAGGGGACAGCAGGGCCCCATTCTATGCAGTCCTCATTTCATCAATTCTGAATGTGGTCCTGGATATCATATTCGTTGCTTTTTTCAATACTGGAATTGCCGGGGCAGCATGGGCAACTGTCATCTCCCAGGCTGCGATGACTTTCTTCATCATAATCTATACAGTCAGAAAGCACAGTGAGCTTCGCTTCAGCCTGAATTCACATGCTTTTGACCGCATGGCATTAAGGGATGGCTGCCGCTTTGGCTTTCCCCCGATGATCCAGAGCTCAGTAACGGCAGCCGGGAGCCTTATACTGCAGTCATTCATGAACAGTTTCGGCCTTGCCACAGTGACAGCAATCACCACAGCATACAGGATAGACACGATCATAATGGTTCCCATCATAAACCTCGGATCTGCAATTTCTACATTCACGGCCCAGGCTGAAGGGAGGAAAGACAGGAATCATGCAATAAAGGTCTATCATTCAGGACTGTTGCTGATGCTTGCCGTTTCATTTATCCTGACTGCCCTCGTGATTCCGACAGGAGGAAGCCTTATAAGGCTCTTTGGCGCAGGCGATGAGGCTGTCAGCATCGGAGATGGCTTTTTCAGGCGGATTGCGCTCTTTTATTTTGTATTCGGACTGTCAATGGCTGTCAGAGGGTATGTGGAAGGGCTTGGAGATGTGGTTTACTCGAGTTTTGCCGGCATTTTCTCCCTTGCTGTGCGTATCGCACTTTCTTATGCCATGAAGCCTTTCTTTGGAAATATGACTATTGCATATGCAGAGATGGCTGCTTGGCTTTTCATGCTTTTACTTTATTATCTGCGTGTGGTGGCAAAAGGGTATAACCGTCAAAAACAGGATGCCTTGTATCTTTAAGCCTGAAAGAGTGGTAGACTGGAAGATAAGGATAAGAACATGAAAGTATTAGTCATCGGTGCCGTAGCTGCAGGAACAAAGGCAGCGGCAAAACTTAAGAGGGAAGACAGGGGCATGGATGTGCGCGTCATCACAAAAGGGCGCGATATCTCATATGCGGGCTGCGGACTGCCTTATTACATTGGCGGTGTCATACAGGACAGGTCAGGACTGATCGTAAATACACCTGAAAAGTTTTCTGCGCTCACTGGAGTTGATGTTGTGACTGAAGCTGAGGTGAAATCAGTGGATTTCAGGGCGAAGACAGTCACATACGTAAAAGATGGTTCTGCTGCCGTAGAGCCATATGACAAGCTTGTCATTGCAACGGGAGCAGAGAGCATAGTCCCTCCTGTTGACGGGGTAAGCCTTTCCGGCGTATTCAAGGTCAGGACTGTGGATGATGCAGAGGCAGTAAGGGAATATGCATCAAGGGATGATGTGAAAAGCGCCCTGATCGTTGGTGCCGGCTTCATAGGCCTTGAAATGGCTGAAAACCTCAAGAGGGCAGGCCTTGATGTCACGGTTATGGACATTGCAGATCAGATCATGCCAAATGCCTTTGACTATGAGATGGCCTGCTATATCAGGAAACAGGTGGAGGCGGCAGGAATAAGGGTCATTACGGGCTCAGGGCTCGAAAAGATTAACGGGGACGGAAAAGTGTCTTCAGTAACGGCAGGCAAAGGCAGCCTGAAGGCCGATATTGTAGTGCTATCCCTTGGGGTAAGGCCAAATACGGAATTCCTGAAGGATACTGCCATTGAGATGGAAAAGGGTGCAATCGTAGTCGACAGGCACATGAGAAGCTCGATAGATGATGTATATGCAGCTGGAGACTGTGCCCTTGTGACTAACAGGATCACAGGCAAAAGGATGTATTCCGCAATGGGCTCGACTGCGAATATCAGTGCAAGAATACTGGCAGAAGGGATAAAGGGCAAGGACAGGGAATACTCTGGAGCCCTTGGAACTGCTGTTGTGAAAGTCCTTGATAATCTGAATGCAGGGCGTACGGGACTGGGAGAAGAGCAGGCAAGAAAAGAGGGCTATGATACTGTAACAGCTGTTGTGGTTGAGGATGACAAGGCTCATTACTATGAAGGCTCTGCTCCTTTCATAATCAAGGCTGTTGCGGACAGGAAAAGCCACAGGCTTCTTGGCCTGCAGGTTATTGGAAGCGGCCAGGTGGATAAGATGGTGGACATTGCAGCCGTCGGCATTTCAAAAGGCATGAAGGTATTTGAGTTCGAGGACCTTGACCTTGCATATGCTCCGCCGTTCTCTACGGCGATTTCCCCTTTTGTCCAGGCCATGGATGTGCTTGGAAACAAGATACTTGGAGAGTTTGAGACAATTACGCCTCTGGAATACTTGGAAAACAGGGCAAAGGGATATAAGGTCATAGATGTGCTTCCTGAAAGGACAATAGCAGGCGCTTCCTGGGTGGATCTTGGAAAGGTGAATGGGCCTTTAGAAGGTTTTGGCAAGGATGAGAAGCTTCTTCTTGTCTGTTCGCGTGGAAAGCGCGGTTACTTCCTTCAGAACAGGCTGAAGTACTATGGATATACCAATACAAGGGTTCTGGAAGGTGGGCTCACATTCAATGACGTGAGGGTTGATTTCTCTTCTGCAATACCTGCTGAAGAGGTAAGGAGAGTTAAGGGGCTTGGATGCCTGCAGGATAAGAGGCAGCCTGATCATTTCAATATCCGCGTAATTACAAGGAACGGAAAGATCACTGCAGAAGAGCAGAGGAGCATTGCAGAAGCTGCTGAGAAATTCGGATCCGGCTCTGTTACGATGACAACACGGCTGACGCTGGAAATACAGGGAGTTGCTTACAGCAATATAGAGCCTGCCATCAAGTTCCTGAAAGAGAGGGGGCTTGATACAGGCGGAACTGGAAGCAAGGTGCGCCCTGTGGTTTCCTGCAAGGGAACAACATGCCAGTATGGCCTGATAGACACATTCGGGCTGTCTGAAAAGCTTCATGAGATATTCTATGTCGGCTGGCATGATATCTCGCTTCCCCATAAGTTCAAGATAGCAGTTGGAGGATGCCCCAATAACTGCGTAAAGCCAAGCCTGAATGATATCGGGATAATAGGGCAGATGTTAATAGATTTCGATTTCGGCAAATGCAGGCAGTGCAGGGTCTGCCAGGTTGAGAGGGCATGTCCTATAAAGATAGCCCATCTTGAGAACGACAGGCTTGTAGTGAAGGGCGATGAGTGCAACCATTGCGGAAGATGCCTTGATAAATGCCCGTTTGGAGTGACATCAGTCTTCAGGACAGGCTATGCAGTCTATGTCGGAGGACGGTGGGGAAAGAAGATAGAGCTTGGAAAGAGGCTTTCAAAAGTCCTAAGCAGTGAGGATGAGGTCATCAGGACTGTGGAGAATGCCATCCTCCTTTTCAGGGACGAAGGCATCAGCGGTGAGCGTTTTGCTGATACTGTGAACCGCCTTGGGCTTGAATATGTGGAAGATAAGCTTCTTAACAGCAGGATTGACAAGGATGCAGTACTGAAGAAAAATGTAATTGGCGGGGCAACCTGCTGAATAAGATTTGAAAGATTTGCCAGACTTACTGTAAGGAAAGGGCCTTGAAAAATCATGAATCTTAGAAATAGGGATCAATATGGATAGAAGGCTCTTTCTCTTTTTCTGTGTATTAACAGCTGTTTTATTCTCAGTCTTTCCAACGACTGCATGCCTTAACTCATCAATTGCCGATCTCTGGGTCCTCTCTGGGGGTACCGTTGATCTGACTGTCGGGGAAAGCGTGGAAAGGGGAATAACGGAAAGCGGTGTGCTCCTTTTGGATAACGGGTCCGGGCGGAATATCAACAGGGAAATGCTGGTTGATGCCGAGCCTGATCTCGTGCTCGGTTCTGCAGACACGGCATCCCACGTCAGGCTGAAGGCTTTCCTTGATGAAATTCATATTCCCATGATCCTTATTGAAGAGGACAGCTTTGATGATTTCCTTGAAATATATGGGACGCTTACGTCAATTACCGGGCGAGAGGATCTTTACAGCATATATGGAATAGGGCAGAAGGAAGAGATAGGAAAGATCATTCTGGAGGCAGAAAAGGAGGAAGAAAAGCCATCGGTTCTGTTTGTGAGAGCTGGCAGTGCATTCTCATCTGTCAGGGCAAAGAGGGCAGAAAACCACTTTGCTGCCAGGATCATTGAAGATCTTGGAGCCAGGAATATTGCGGATGAAGCTGAGGCTCTCTCTGAATCCTTGTCACTTGAGGCAATACTTGAGCTGGATCCGGATATGATCCTGATCGTTGCGCAGGGCGATGAGAAGGAGAGCATGGATTATATGGATGCACTCTTTTCTCGGCCTGGCTGGAGGGATATCAGGGCAGTAAAGGAGGAAAATGTCCATTTCCTTTCAAGGGACCTTTTCCATTTCAAGCCGAATGGAAGGTGGGCTGAATCCTACCGCGAAATGAAGGACATCCTGTATGGAAACTAAGCTGAAAGTGACACTTCTTGCCGCTCTGCTGATACTTGTTTTCTCCCTGTCCGTTATATCAGGAAGCGTGAAGCTTGATCCGGGCAATGCATTTTTGCCAGGCACTTCAGACTACATCATCCTTTTTTCAATACGCCTTCCAAGGGTAATTGCAGCATTCCTTGCAGGACTGGCTTTTTCTGTTTCCGGACTGCTGATCCAGAGCGCAACCTCAAATGATCTTGCAAGCCCGAATATAATTGGCATAAATTCCGGAGCTGGCTTTTCCGTACTCATTTTCCTTGTGTTTTTCCCTTCAAGGCTGTTTGCCCTTCCTTTTGCGGCATTCTTTGGTGCAATGCTTTCTGCTGCTTTGGTGTTCCTGATCTCTTCCCTTTCTGTAAGACTCAGTTCAAGAAGCTCACTGATCCTTTCAGGTGTTGCCGTAAATGCGCTCTTCAATGCAGGAATCAGCACGCTTGGTGCATTAAAGCCGGATGTAATGGGCTCCTATTCCTCTTTCTCAATCGGAGGCTTCTCTTCAGTCTATGCCAGAGAGCTTATTGCACCATCCATTATTATCCTGGTCTCTTCTGGCTTTGCACTGTCCCTCTCTCCGCTTCTCTCTGCACTCAGGCTCGGGGATGAGATATCATCATCGATGGGCTACCGGCCAAAAAGGATAAGGATCATTCTTATCCTGCTTGGCTCACTGCTTGCTTCAAGTGCCGTCACGTTTTCAGGGCTTCTTGGCTTTGTCGGCCTTGTGACTCCTCATGCTGCATCTTTCCTCTCTGGAGGGAAAATAAGGCATACCATGGCTTACTCCATGCTCATTGGCCCTATTCTGGTAATGCTTGCTGACCTCATTTCGCGTACGGTAATTGCACCTTCTGAACTTCCTGCCGGCATTTTCATGGCCATTATCGGTGTCCCGTTCTTCATTTTCCTGCTTCTGAGGAGGAGCCATGATTGAGATAAGGAATCTTAAAATAGAGGCAAGAGGGAAAATTCTCCTTGATGATATATCTCTCGATTTGAAGGAGGGCAGGATCTATGCCCTGCTTGGAGAGAACGGATGTGGAAAAACGACGCTGATAAGATCCCTTTCATCTTTTTTCCCGTCTTATTCAGGGAGCATCAGGTTTAGTGGAAAAGAACTTTGGAAAATCAGGAAAAAGGAGAGGGGAAAACTCCATTCAGTACTTCCCCAGACCCTTCCTTCCCTTGATATCCCTGTGAACTGCCTGCTTGACCGTACCGGGCTTTCTATCCTGGATGGCCTTGGGCTTTCACGGATTTTAGGAGAGCGCATTTCAGTCCTCTCAGGCGGTGAGAAGGAGATGGTCTTCCTCTCCCTTATGCTCAGCAGGGACACTCTTCTCTATTCATTTGATGAGGCGGAGGCAAACCTGGATGCACGGTACAGGATGATAATTGAAGAAAAGATGATTGAGCTGAAAGGAAGAGGCAAAACGGTGCTCTCATCATTTCATGATATTGGAAGGGCATATTCAGTTGCCGATGAGATAATAGTCCTTTCAGAAGGGAAACTCGCCTTTTTCGGGGATAAGGAAAAGTTCCTCTCATCAGGAGTGCCTGAGAAGTGCTTAGGCCTTAGTCCCAGGAGGGCTGTTGATGAAGAAATGGTTGAAAGAATCCTGTTCCTCTAGCTCTTCCAAATGCCTTTTCAGTATCCTGAAGAGGGATGGAAATGTTTCCAGGACACCTTTTTCAATAAGCTCTGCATCATTGAAAATGGGAAGTATTTTCTCCCTTATCTCATATTCTCCATGATGGGCGAATGTGAAAAGGAATGGGATGATTACCACATGCTTTCCTTGCCCCATATGCATCAATTTATCCAGATCCCCTTTCAGTTTTGCTGTAAGTATGTCATCCCTGAGGAGGCTTGAGAGCTCATCTATCTCTTCTATCTTATTTCTCTCACTTCCATGGAATACGAGGAGGTAAATGGTGTTTTCCTTTTTCCTGAGGGTGCTGTTTATGATTTCTGCAGCTTCCTCTGCATCCCTCCTGCTGCCCAGAAGAGGAAGGGCTGTCCTCTTTCCAAGGGCCTTCAGTTTCCCGTACTCATAGCCTTTCTGGATGAGCAGGGGGAAAATGAGTACATCATCTCCCTCAATTCTTTCCCCTCTTATTATGCTCACGGTTTCCACCTCCTGCCTTGAGCAGCGGGAGAGTGCCTGTGCTGTCCTGATGATTTCTGAGTTTGCTTTCTCACATCTGGATCCGAAAGCGGCGATAACTGTTTTTCCCATCTTTCACAATCTAGCAGAAATCTATGCTAGAATCTATCAAAGGAAGGAGGATTAATTATGCTCAGTTACTCAATGCTTTATCCTGTCAATTCAGACAGGCGCACTTCACTCTCTCTTGATGGCCTATGGCGCTTCAGGCTCGATTTTGAACAGGTTTCAGGAAAGGAGAACTGGAAATGCGGAATAAAATCGGATGACCTTATCCCGGTTCCCGCAAGTTTCCAGGATTTCTATACGGACAAGAAGATAAGGGAATTCACAGGAGATGCCTGGTATGAAAAGGATGTCACGGTACCGTCATCTATGAAGGGAAGCGATGTCTTCCTGCGCTTTGGTGCTGCAACACACAGGGCTGAAGTGTACCTCAACGGGGAAAAGGTGGGGGAGAATGAAGGCGGATTCCTTCCGTTCCTTGTGGATATAACGGAACACGCCAGGTATGGTGAGCAGAACAAGATAACGGTCAGGGTGAACAATGAGCTTACGGAGACCAATATTCCATGCGGCCGTACCATCACGCTCTCTGATGGAAGGAAAATGACAAAGCCTTACTTTGATTTCTACAACTATTCCGGGCTCCAGAGGTCTGTATATCTTCTCTCTGTTCCAAAGAGAAGCATCTTCGATGTGGATTTGAGCTATGAAATAAATGGCAGGGATGCCGTGGTCAGATACAGCATCAAGACTAAGGGGGAAGGGGATATCTCATTGACGCTGAAGGATGAAGAGGGAAACATAGCTGGCTTGGCAAACGGAAAAGAGGGCTGTCTTTCCGTAAAGGATGCCCACCTATGGCAGGTAAGGAGTGCATACCTTTATACCCTTTCAATTGAAATGAGGGATGGGGATAGCCTATTGGATGATTATTCGATGGAAATCGGAATAAGGACAGTGGAAATAAAAGGTGAGAACATCCTTATAAACGGATCTCCAGTATACCTTAAGGGCTTTGGAAAGCATGAGGATAGCGATATTGTCGGAAGGGGATTCAATATTGGTGCCATGAAGAGGGATTTTGAGCTCATGAAATGGATTGGGGCAAATTCCTTCAGGACATCGCACTATCCATATGACGAGACCATTTACAGGATGGCAGACAGGGAAGGCTTTATGGTGATTGACGAGGTTCCGGCTGTCGGGCTGTTTGAGAGCCTTGTGAACTTCCTGGATGCAGGAACTGGAAAAGGGGCCAAGTCATTCTTCTCAAAACCTACGACTCCGGTACTTCTTAAATCACACCTGAAGGCAGTTGAGGAGATGATTACTCGCGATAAGAACCATCCATCAGTTATTGCATGGAGCCTTCTCAATGAGCCGGAATCCACAGATCCAAACAGCGTCCCGTATTTTGAGAAGGTATTCAGCCTGGCTCATGATCTTGATCCGGAAAAAAGGCCGAGGACATTCGCAATGGAGTCCAACTCAAGCCCTTCAAGATGCAGATGCCATCACCTCTCGGATTTCATCTCGCTCAACAGGTACTACGGCTGGTACATCCTTGGGGGAAATGAGATTGTGGATGCCGAGAAGAAGTTCATAAGTGAAATGGAAGAGTGGAAAAACCTCAATCTGAATAAGCCGTTCATCTTTACCGAGTATGGTGCTGACACGCTTTCTTCCGAGCATAAGATACCATCTGTAATGTGGTCACAGGAATACCAGGATGAAGTTCTTCAGATGCTTCACCGCGTTTTTGACTCATATGGTTTTGTGAAAGGTGAGCAGATATGGAATTTCGCAGATTTCCAGACCACAGAGGGCCTTATGAGAGTAAATGGCAACAAGAAAGGCGTCTTTACCAGGCAGAGGCAGCCAAAGGATTCGGCCTTCCTCCTTAAAAAGAGATGGGAGAGCCTTCCACTGAACTATAAGGCCTGATTTCCAGGCACCCCCACTACTGCCGTACGCTGGATACATTCAGCGCTGTTTGCACCATAGCTGGCACTGTGGGGGCTTTTTGTTGCTATTCTATGAGGCGTAAAGAGTAAGAGAGGACAAAAAATATTAAAGTAATTTCCACTTTTGCCACTATAATCTATTGTATAGATGAGTTTTTTGTTATAGTCTGCAGTGGCTTTAGTTTGAGGGAGTGCGAATATGATAGAAATTAAGCACCTTAGGAAAGTATTTGATGATGATACGATCCCGCTGAAAGATATCGACATAACTATCAACGATGGGGATGTCATATCTATTATCGGACCTTCTGGAACGGGTAAGTCAACCCTTCTCAGATGTATCAACATGCTTACCGAGCCTACCTCGGGCAGCATCATTGTGGATGGTCAGGACATCACGGAAAGAGGCTGTAACCTTAATGAGATAAGGAAGAAGATGGGAATGGTTTTCCAGTCGTTCAACCTTTTTGGACATCTGACCATTATCGAGAATATCATGAATCCCCAGATCACCCTTTTGGGAAGGAGCAGGCAGGAGGCATATGATAAGGCCATGTACCTTCTTAAACAGGTTGGACTCGCTTCCAAGGTCTATGCTTATCCAGATGAGCTTTCCGGCGGACAGCAGCAAAGAATCGCAATTGCCCGCACTCTTGCAATGGATCCTGATATAATCCTCTTTGATGAACCGACAAGCGCTCTTGATCCTTCAATGATCGGGGAAGTTCAGTCTGTAATCAAGATGCTTGCAAAAAGCGGCAGGACTATGATGATCGTCACTCATGAGATGGATTTTGCCCGAAAGATTTCAAACCGTGTCCTCTTCATGTACGACGGCGTTATCTATGAAGAAGGGACTGCTAAGCAGATTTTCGAACACCCGCAGAAAGAGATTACGAAACGCTTTATCCAGCGCCTTAGTTCCCTCACTTACAGGATTGACAGTGCTGATTTTGATATTGAGGCCATGAATGATGAGCTCTCAGCATATGGAGAGAAGCTGCTTATTGAGGCTGAGCGTCTAAGCAAGCTTTCCCTTGCATTTGAAGAGATCTGCATGAACAACATAGTTCCAAACAGCGATGTTCCGGATATCCTTGTGAAAATTGAATACTCAGAAAAGCTGGATATCCTTACGATGCTGATATGCTACAAGGGAGAGAAGTTCGATATCTCAACATCACAGAGCAAGCTCTTTTCAGGCCTTCTTGCTGAAAAGACCACAGAGGCAAGGCAGGATGACATCAAGGATGATCCTATGGGGTATGAGCATGTCATATCCATCAGATTCAGATGGGAGGAGGAAGAGTAA
Organism: uncultured Spirochaetales bacterium; assembly: GCA_949295125.1. Classification (GTDB taxonomy): domain Bacteria; phylum Spirochaetota; class Spirochaetia; order Sphaerochaetales; family Sphaerochaetaceae; genus Ornithospirochaeta. The sequence goes on along the minus strand of CASFJV010000034.1, from coordinate 26,807 downwards.
TGAAAAAAGCATTCTTGGTACTGTTGCTGGCAGTCTCTGCAGCCTTTTCCCTTGCTGCTGAATCAGAGTTCAGGACAATTGAAGATCTTGATGGAAGGAATATCGGAGTGCAGACTGCTGTCCTTTATGAAGAGCTCATTATGGACAGGGTCCCTAACAGCACTTTCCAGTATTACACCATGCCAAATGATATGATTCTTGCCCTTACAAGCGGGAAAGTTGATGCATATCTCATAGAAGAGGTGAGCTATGGAGTGCAGAAGAAGAACCATCCTGAGCTTGATGTCCTAGAAGAGGTTGCAGGATATATCAACGCAACCTGCATCATAGGCAACAATGAAAGGCAGGACAGGCTTCTCAGTGAGCTCAATGCATTTATTGCTGAAAGCCATGAGAACGGAATGCTCGATGAGCTCTATGACTACTGGATTGCGGATTTCGATCCAGTTAACGATACATGCGACATAACTGGATTTACAGGAGAGAACGGAACAATTGCCGTAGCCGTTGAAGGAGGCTATGAGCCATTCTCGTTCATCAGCAACGGAAACATCTCAGGATTTGATGTTGATTTCATCTGCCGTTTTGCAAGGGCATATGGCTATACTCCGGAGTTCTATGAGGTGCCGTTTGAAGCTATCGCACCAGGAGTTGAGAGCGGCAAGTATGATATAGGAATGAATATCGTGGTAAGTGAGGAGAGAAACGAGACAGGAACACTTTCCGATGTTTACTACCAGACTCCGATCCGCCTTGTCATCCTTGGGGAAGATGAATCAGATCTCACATTTTTTGAGCAGCTCGGAGAAAGCTTCAACAAGACATTCATCAGGGAAGGAAGGTGGAAGCTCTTCGTTCAGGGCGCTGGAATAACACTTCTAATCACGATTTCCTCAATACTTGCTGGAACTCTGCTTGGCTTCCTTGTATTCCTTCTTTGCCGAAAGGGTGGAAGGATTGCGAACAGCATCACGAACTTCTTCTTATGGCTTATCCATGGAATGCCGACAGTACTGCTGCTGATGATCCTCTATTACATCGTATTCGGATCTTCGAGCCTGAGTGGAACATGGGTGTCCATCGTCGGATTCTCCCTGATGTTCGCCTGCTCCATGATCGACATGCTGCGTGTGGGATGCAATGCGATAGGCCGCGGCCAGTTCGAAGCATCAACAGCCATGGGCTACTCAGAGCATCAGAGTTTCTTCAAGATAATCCTTCCTCAGGCTGCAGGGCACTTCCTGCCAATCTACAGGAATGAAGTGGTTACGCTTATAAAGGAGACATCCGTTGTAGGCTATATCGCAGTGCTTGACCTTACAAAGATCAGTGATCTTGTAAGAAGCAGGACATATGAGGCATTCTTCCCGCTGATTGTAACGGCGATCATGTATTTCGTACTCTCAGCAGTCCTTACAAGGCTTGTCGGGGTAATTGAGCACTCAATTGATCCAAGGCGCAGGAATAAGGATAAGATTCTCAAGGGAATCAAAGTTGAGGAGTGAACTGAATAGGAGCTTGAATGGTCTTCAGGCTCCTTTTGCTTTTCCAATGCTTAACATTAAAAGAGTTTGTTAGTATAATCAGCAAAGATTTTGTAACTATTTTGAGGAGCATATAAATGAATATTGATGTGAAGAAGCTCCATCCTCTTGAAGTGAAGCTCCTGAGGCATGTGAATCTTGGAGAGAAGATCAGTGCCGACAGGATTATCAGGGAGCTGGGCTACAAGGTGGGGCAGTGCAATCAGGCTTTCTCCTGGCTGAGTGCCAAATCCCTTCTGAAGGAGATTGAGAGAAGCGTTAAGGTCGTATACGAGATTACAGAGTTTGGACTGAGCGTTGAAAAAGACGGTCTTGCAACTGAACGCATCTTTACATTTTTAGGGGAAAATGGTCCTCATACCCTTCCTGAGATTGCAGAAGCACTGGGACTTGAAAACAGTGATGTGGGATCTGCTTTTGGTGCCCTTTCCTCAAAGAAGGCGGTTGCACTCAATGCAGAGAGGAAGGCTGAAAGGATTTCTGGCAGCCTGCCGGATGAAATAAAGACACAGAGAGCACTTCTTGAGAGGGCAAAAGAAAGCGGAGAGCTTGATGATGCAGCACTTTCAAATGAAGAGAGGAAGGTTATTTCCCAGATGGCAAAGAAGAGGGGGGCAAGCGCTTCTCCGTTCAAGCTTTCAGAGAGGGAAATCGTAATCTATGAACTCACGGAAGAAGGGGATGAGACAAAGAGGGAGCTGGAAAAGGCAAACATCACGGGAGAGGAGTTGGGAATCCTCACTCCTGATATGCTTAAAAGCGGATCCTGGAAAAATGGAACATTCAGGCCATATGGCGTTGATGCCCCGACAAGCAGGATCATACCTGGAAGAAGGAATGCATATGCCTCTTACCTCCAGTGGGTTAAGGACAAGCTTATCTCACTTGGCTTTGAGGAGTTTGACGGTCCTCTTGTAGAGAATGAATTCTGGAATGGCGATGCGCTTTTCATGCCACAGTTCCACTCTGCAAGGGATATACACGACGTATATTACGTGAAAGAGCCAAGGCATGCCAAAAAGATTGATGAGCCATGGCTGAGCCAGGTTGCCAGAACACATGAAGATGGCTGGACCACAGGATCCAGGGGATGGGGATACACATTTGACCATGAATTCACAAGACGCCAGGTCCTGAGGAGCCAGGGTACGGTGCTCTCTGCCCATCAGCTAACAAAGGCCAAGATCCCTGGAAAGTATTTTGGAATAGTCCGATGTTTCCGCTATGACCAGGTGGATGCTACGCATGGTGCTGACTTCTACCAGACAGAAGGAATTGTACTTGGAAATGACGTGAACCTCAGGAATCTCCTTGGTCTTCTGAAGATGTTCGCAGAAGAGGTTGCAGGAGCAGAAGAGGTCAAGTATGTTCCAGGCTATTTCCCGTTCACAGAGCCAAGTATCGAGGTTCATATCAAGCACCCGGTCCTTGGATGGTTTGAGCTCGGTGGCTCTGGAATTTTCCGTCCTGAGGTTACAAAAGCCCTTGGAATTGATGTTCCTGTCCTTGCATGGGGACTTGGAATCGACAGGATGGCACTTATGCACCTTGGGCTGAATGACCTGAGGGAGCTCTTTACGCCGGATATCGAGTCTGTAAGGATGAGGAGGGGTAACTAATGCCAAAGATTGACGCACCAGAAAAGATTTTCTTCTCACTTCTTGGCAGGAAGATGAGTGATGATGAGCTTGTAGATATATTCCCTGTTGCCAAGGCTGAACTTGATGGGCATGAAGGGGACACACTGCGAATTGAGCTTAATGATACAAACCGCCCGGACCTGTGGTCGGCAGCAGGAGTCGCAAGGGCCCTCAAGACATATGAAAGCGGAAAAATCACGGAATATGGTTTCTTCAGCACAAAGGATAAGGCTCTTGAGAGTGAAGGCCGTGAGGTGATTGATAATGAGTCCGCTATTGGAATCAGGGATTACTCAATCGGCTTTGCCGCAAGGGGCAGGGAAGTGGATAATGAGCTTTTGGTCAACCTCATCCAGAGCCAGGAGAAGCTCTGCACGAATTTTGGAAGGAAGAGGAAGACGATTGCCCTTGGAATTTACAGGTCTGACCTCATTAAGTATCCTGTGCATTATGCTGCTGTTGATCCTGACAAGACTGCATTCGTTCCTCTTGGAATGACTGAAAAGCTTAGTCTCAGGGAAATCTGTGAAAAGCATCCAAAAGGAAAGGAGTATGGCTATATCGTATATGATAAGCCCCGCTTCCCATACCTTTATGATGACAATAATGATGCTCTTTCTTTCCCTCCTGTAATCAACAGTGCACGCATCGGCGCAGTTGAGGTAGGGGATTCTGATCTTTTCATTGAACTCTCAGGCCCTATCCTTGATGACCTTCTTCTTACGGCATCCATCCTTGCATGCGACATGTCAGACATGGGATTTGAGATCCTGCCAGTCAAGGTAACTCTTGCAAAGGAGACAAAGTACGGAAAGCAGATAACAGTGCCTTTCTATTTCCAGAACAGATGTTCTACAACGCTTGAGGCTGTGGAAAAGAAGCTTGGCCTTGCACTGAGTGCAGAAGAGTGCGTAAAGGCTCTCAACAGGATGGGCGTTGAGGCTGAGGCAGATGGCGATACAGTGACAGCAATCTGCCCTCCATACAGGAACGATTTCCTTCATGAGGTTGATGTCATAGAAGATATCGAGATCGGGTATGGCCTTGAGAATTTCATTCCTATCATGCCGGATGATTTCACGATTGGAAGGCTCAGCCCTGCTGAGGAGTTCTCAAGGAAAGTCAAGGACATCATGGTTGGCCTTGGCTTCCAGGAGATGATGTATAACTACCTTGGTTCCAGGAAGGAGTATGTTGAGAGGATGCATATTAAGGATGATGATGTTGTATTCATCCTCAACCCGATGAGTGAGAACTGGGAGGTTGTAAGGCCGTCCATCATCCCAAGCCTTATGGAGAGTGAGAGCGTATCCGGACATGCTGTATATCCTCATAAGATCTTTGAGTGCGGAAAGATCTGCCTTAAGGATGAGAGTGACAACAGCGGAACAGTCACAAAGAACAGCCTTGGTTTCCTGACATCAGACAACCAGGTTGGATACAACGAGGCATCAAGCCTTGTGAATACACTCATGTACTTCCTGAGGAAAGAGTACACTCTGGCATCTGTTGAGGATGATCCACGCTTCATTCCAGGGCGCGCTGCCTATATCATCTACAAGGGAGAGAAGGCAGGAATATTTGGGGAAATCCATCCTCAGGTCCTTGAGAGCTGGGGATCTGAAATGCCCACAATCGCAGCCGAGATTGATCTTGACTGCCTTTTAAAGTGATTTCAAGGCTGTAGCGGGGAGGCCTGCTGCAGCCATGTTTTTGCAGGATGTATCCAGTTTCCTATTGACCATAGGCAATATTGGATACATTATTTTATTATGATTTATACCTGCGATTCCTGCACGGCAAGAGAGTGCAGCAAAGAGATTAAAGGACCGCTTCCAGATAACTGCCCGATGAAAAACAGCTTGCTGATGGAATCTTCCTTCTCTGAATACCTTAATGAAGAAAATCATGATTTCTACGTAAGATCATCTGAAATTGAGGCTCTTGGATACTGTGAATGGCCCCGCCTGAGGGAAATCATGGAGTTCTCGCGCATGATGGGCTACAGGCATCTCGGGCTTGCCTTCTGCCGGGGGCTCAGTGAAGAGGCCAGGATAACTTGCAGAATTCTCAGGCAGAATGGCTTTTTAGTATCCTCTGTCATATGCAAGGCCGGAGGAATTGACAAAACGGAAGCAGGCATTTCAGCTAAGGTTCATGAAGGGGAATTTGAGAGCATGTGCAATCCGGTGGCACAGGCAAGATTCCTGGAAGATGCGGGGACTGAGTTCAATATCACGCTCGGGCTCTGCGTAGGGCATGACAGCCTTTTCTATAAGTATTCGCATGTCAATGCCACTGCATTCGCCGTCAAGGACAGGGTAACTGGCCATAATCCTCTTTCATGCATTTACCTCAGCAGAGGATATATGAGGAAAAGACTGGAGATGAGTGATGGAAAAGCTTAACTCAGGACAGACAAAGGACATAATCGCATCAGAAATAAAGAACCTTATCTTCTCTGGAGAGCTGAAGGATGGGGATGAAATAACGCAGAATGAGATTGCTGAGAGCCTATCACTTTCTCGCATGCCGGTAAGGGAGGCATTCCAGAGTCTTGCAAGCGAAGGTTTCCTTACCCGTCTTGCCAACAGGCATGTAAGGGTGAATGGAATCAGCTATGAAAAGGCTGAAGCTGTGTTCAGGGCACTTATAGCTGTGGAAAGGGAGTCTTTTCAGTATGTTGATTTTTCAAAGCTTGAGAGGGAGGGGAGTGAGAAGGACTGGCATTTATCCTTCATGAAAGCAACCGGGAATTCCGTACTCATTTCCATCTCTGAGATAATCCTCTCCGGCTATCCCGGATATTTCTTTCAGCAAAACAGCAGCTCCATGCGCCTTGAGATGCTGAACAGGATAGCTGCAGAAAGTGATCCAGCCCTTTTTATCTCTTATCTGGATTCTCTTCTTTCTTCCCTGAAGGAGGCATTTGATGCTGAGCCTTAAACCTATAGAACTCCTTCCTGCAAGAGAGCGTGTTGCCTCTGCGCTCAGGAAGGCCATAATGAGCAAGGAACTGAGAAGGGATCAGGAGATAAGCATTGAGAATATGGCGGAGATGCTCGGTGTTTCTGCAACTCCAGTGAGGGAAGCTTACCAGATCCTTGCCCAGGAGGGGCTCATAAAGCTCCGTCCCAATAAGGGTGCCATCGTGATCGGAATGTCTGAGCAGTGGGTAAGGGACCATTACGGGGTAAGATCTGCACTTGAAGCGGAAGCTGCCCGCCTGGTTGCTGAGAAAGGGCCTGATATATCTGAGCTGGAGCATATTGTAGTGCGCTCCGGCAACCTGATAGAAAACGGGGATTATTCTGCATATGCTGATTTGAACCAGGCATTCCATGTGGCAATCTGGAAGCTTTCAGGCAATCAGAAGCTGCAGAATATGTGCTCGTCCCTCTGGAACGGCCTTTCAATGGGATACAGGGTGACCGTCGAAGAGTATGCAAGGCTTTCCATTACAGAGCATATTGAGATCTTCAACAGGATTGAATGCAGAGACAGGATGGGCGCATATGAACTCATGCATCACCATATAATGCGGAGCATGGATGACATGCTGACCCATCTTGCAAAAGAGGAGGACTGAAGGCTTTCTCAGCTGTGTACCTTCACGCTGTGCAGCATCTTGACGAATGCAGGATCATAATGGTTCACGATCTCGCTCCTTCCAAGGTCAAGTTTTGCAATCTCCTTCATGTCCTGCTTATCAAGCTTGAAATCCCAGATGTCAATATTCTGTTCCATCCTCTCGATATGTGTTGATTTTGGAATTACAATAACACCCCTCTCTATATTCCATCTGAGGGCTACCTGGGCAGCTGTTTTCCCGTACTTCTTTCCAATTTCCGTCAGCACAGGATGGGTAAAGATTCCATGCATGCCTTCCGCAAAAGGCCTCCAGGCTTCCGGAGTCACGCCATATTCCTTCATCAGTTCAAGTGCCTTCTCCTGCTGGAAGAAAGGATGGAGCTCCACCTGGTTCACTGCTGGAATCACAGATACTGTCTCACATAGGTCAGCAAGGCGTTCGGGGTAGAAGTTGCATACTCCGATTGCCCTTATCCTCCCTTTCTCATACTCTTCTTCCATTGCTTTGTAAGCACCGATATAATCCCCCATCGGCTGGTGGATCAGATAGAGGTCAAGGTAGTCAAGTCCAAGGTTGTCCAGCGATCTTTCAATAGCCTTTTTTGCCCCTTCATAGCTGTTGTCCTGGACCCACAGCTTTGTTGTTATGAAGAGCTCCTCCCTGTTTACGCTGCTTTTCCAACTGCCTCTTCATTCATATAGGCTGCTGCTGTGTCTATCAGGCGGTAGCCTGTTTTGATGGCATCAAGGACTGCTTTCCTGCATACTTCAGCATCTGTCACCTGAAATACTCCGAATCCCTCTGCTGGCATCATTACGCCATTATTCAGTTTTATGTTTTCCATTGCTTTCTCCTTATAGGAATATTTTTCTTTCCATTTATGCATATTAATGTTGCAGAAAGAGATAGCAAAGAATAATATTTGCAATGCAGTATGCATGAAATGCATAATGAAAGGAGAGGCTATGTTTGAGTTATACCAGCTGGAGGAATTCATAAAAGTCGCAGAATGCAAAACACTGTCAAAAGCATCTGAAGAGCTGAACATATCACAGCCAGCTCTCAGCAGGGCCATGAAAAATCTCGAAGATGAAGCTGAAGTCCCTCTTTTTAACAGGGTGAAGAACAGGATTGAGCTGAATGACAATGGAATTCTCTTTCTTGAGATAGCAAGGAAAGTGGTTTCAGATGCCCATATGCTGAAGGACAGGGTGAAGGAATATGACAGGAGCAAGAGGACTGTTTTTGTCGCATCAAGCGCTCCCGCTCCGCTTTACCTTGCTGTTCCAAAGCTGTCTGAACTTTATAGCGCAATGATGATAGCAACCGAGCTCAATGATGAGAAAACTGTCCTTAACGGGCTTAGGAATGGAACTTATTCAGCTGCCATCATCTCCCATCCCGTAGAGGATGAGAATATAGTGTGTGTCAGGTTCTCAGAAGAGCACCTGTGCTTTTTCCTCCCTGAGGGGCACAGGCTTGCACACATGAAGTATATGAAGCTCAGCGATATGGATGGCGGGACAATGCTGCTCAGGTCCAATCTGGGATTCTGGCAGGACATTGTAGATAAGAAAATGAAAAAAACGCATTTCCTGGTGCATGAGGAGGATGCATTCAACGAACTTGTCATGGCTTCAAATATCCCCTCCTTTACATCCACCGCAGTGCAGGGAAGGGACAGGAACATCAAGAACAGGGTTACAGTGCCGATTATTGATGCAGAGGCGAATGTCACTTATTACTGCCTGGTGCTGAGGAAGAATTACCAGTTTTTCGAGAAATTCCTGAAATCCCTCCCTCTGTAGGCTTAAATTCCAGATTTTTTTTCTTGACAGGGGGAAAATGTATGCTATGATCTAAAATAAATGGATACATTATCAAAGATCAAATATCAAAGATAATGCAAGGGAGGTATTTATGAGTCCAGCTGTAATCACACTGCTTTTCCTGTTAGCAGCTGTAGTTCTTTTTGTCTGGGAGAAGATCCCACTTGCTTTGACAAGCATGATCGTATGCGTTGGCCTGATAGTCACAGGAGTATTGACTCCATCTCAGGCTTTTGCCGGATTTGTTGACACTAATGTCATTCTTTTTGTTGCAATGTTCATCGTTGGGGGTGCGTTCTTTGAAACTGGTATGGCTGAGAAGGTTGGGGGAATTGTCACAAGGTTTGCGAAATCTGAACGCCAGACAATTGTTGCCGTAATGCTGGTAACAGGCCTTATGAGCGGCTTTTTGTCCAATACGGGAACTGCAGCGGTGCTCATTCCAGTCGTAATCGGAATTGCAGCAAAGTCCGGGTATTCAAGATCAAGGCTCCTGCTTCCTCTTGTCTTTGCTGCTGCCATGGGTGGAAACTTATCTCTCATCGGTGCTCCCGGCAATATGATTGCACAGTCAGCCCTGCAGAATATCGGGCTTGAATTCGGATTCTTTGAATATGCCTTAACTGGTCTTCCCCTTCTGCTGCTGGGCATTGCATACTTTGCACTTTTTGGCTATAAGCTCCTTCCGGACGCATCAAAGTGCGTGGCAACAGAGACAGCATTTGATGAAAAGCCGAAAACAGAGGATGTTGAACCGTGGAAACAGTGGGCATCACTTATCATCCTGGTGCTTTCCGTGCTTGCCATGATATTCGAGAAGCAGATAGGAATTCCACTTTATGTTTCAGGATGCATCGGGGCCATCCTCCTTGTCCTTTTAGGAGTCATGACAGAAAAGCAGGCATATAAGTCAATCGATATGCAGACCATCTTCCTCTTTGGGGGCACGCTTGCCCTTGCAAAGGCACTTGAAGTTTCCGGAGCAGGTACCATGATTGCCGATGCCGTTATTGGCCTGATGGGATCCAATCCTTCACCGCTGCTCCTTACATTCGTAATCTTCATGATCTCCTGCGTGCTTACGAATTTCATGAGCAACACAGCAACAACGGCACTCCTTGTACCGATTGCCCTGAGCATTGCTACAGAACTTGGTGCAGATCCAAGGGCTGTGCTTATGGCAACTGTGATTGGCGGAAGCTGTGCCTATGCCACTCCAATTGGAATGCCTGCAAACACGATGGTATTCGGGGTTGGCGGCTACCGCTTCATGGATTACGTCAAGGCAGGGCTTCCGCTTATTGCAATAGCAATAGTTGTGAACATGATCCTGCTGCCGGTTTTCTTCCCATTCTTTCCAGCATAATCAAGTGAGGTAACCATATGGAAAATAAAAGAGAACAGATGACACATCTTATGGCTTCATTCATCTCATATGTTTCTAAGAAACTTCCAGACGATGTTGAGGCAAAACTGAAAGAGCTACGCAAAATGGAAACTGGTGATCTTGCTAGCACAATCTATGACACAATGAGCAGGAACCAGGATCTTGCATGGTCCCTTGACAGGCCATGCTGCCAGGATACCGGAGTGCTGCAGTTCTGGGTGAAGTGCGGTACTGGCTTCCCTCTGATCGGGGAGCTTGAGGCACTTTTGAAGGATGCTGTGGTTGAGGCAACGTTCAAGATGCCTTTAAGGCATAACAGCGTGGAGACATTTGATGAGTACAACACCGGGCGCAACGTTGGAAAAGGCACTCCCACAGTATTCTGGGATATAGTTCCGAACTCAGATAGTGTTGAGATTTACACTTATATGGCTGGAGGTGGATGTACGCTTCCCGGAAAAGCCGGAGTTCTTATGCCGGGCATGGGATATGAAGGTGTTACAAGGTTTGTGCTTGATGTAATGACATCATATGGCCTGAATGCATGCCCTCCGCTTCTTGTGGGAGTCGGAGTTGCAACAAGCGTTGAGACTGCAGCACTGCTTTCCAAGAAAGCCCTGATGAGGCCGATTGGAAGCCATAACAGGAATGAGAGGGTTGCAGAGATGGAGAGGCTGCTTGAAGACGGCATAAACCATATAGGGCTTGGACCTCAGGGAATGGGAGGCAGGATGTCAGTAATGGGTGTCAATATCGAGAACACTGCACGCCATCCATCCACAATTGGAGTTGCAGTTAATGTAGGATGCTGGTCACACAGGAGAGGGCATATCATATTTGACAAGAACCTGGATTATGAAAACACAACACATACGGGGGTTACATTATGAGTGAGAAGAAAGTATTAACGACTCCGATCAGGGAAGAGGACCTTAAGGACATACATGTTGGAGATATAATTTACCTGACTGGGCATATTGTCACATGCCGTGATGTTGCCCACCGCCGCCTTATAGAGGAAAAAATGCCTCTTCCTGTTGATGTCCGTGGGGGTGCGATACTCCATGCCGGGCCTATTATCCGCCCGCTTGAGAATGATAAGTTCGAGATGGTCTCTGTCGGCCCTACAACAAGCATGAGAATGGAAAAGTTCGAATACGATTTCATAAAGGAAACAGGAGTGCGCCTTGTCGTTGGAAAGGGCGGAATGGGAGAGGGCACCCAGGAAGCATGCAGGCAGTTCAAGGCACTGCACTGCGTTTTCCCTGCCGGATGCGCTGTACTGGCTGCAACGGAAGTCGAGGAAATAGAGGATGCCCAGTGGAGAGATCTTGGAATGCCGGAAACACTCTGGGTATGCAGGGTGAAAGAGTTTGGACCCCTTATTGTTTCAATAGATACCGATGGAAGGAATATGTTTGAAGAGAAGAAAGTGGAGTACAACAAGAGGAAGGAAGAGGCCTACGAAGAAATCATCAAGCATGTGAAATTCATTAAATAGCGGACATTATCCGCTGGATAATTCTCCTTTTGCTTGTGTTTTGGGACTATCGCAGCAGTGCGGTGGTCCCTTCTTCTTCATATGAGCATTTCCAGGTAGATTGCCTTGTTACTCATTCCTGCAACGCTGAAAGCAGCTGATTCAACTGGAATGGCATTTTTCAGGTAGATGAAATCAAGGCGTTCATAGATATCTCCGCTTACCCTCGTTATTCCCGGATCTGTTTCCGCCGTATAATGCGTTGCCCGGTATGCATCAGTGTATCCGTTTTCACTGAAGAATGCAGATTCATCTGATTCATAGCTGGTCCTGTAATCATAATAGGTGAATGGAATCCAGTCGGATGTGGCCGGCTTTGATGAGGAGAGGGCAAAGAGTGAAATCTCTTCTGTTATGCTGACTTCCTCAAGGCCACTGCGGCTTTCGTCCAGTCCAGCCAGGAATTCAGCATAAGTGTTCTTATCGTCAGCAATCCCCTCAAAATTATTCACCACTGCGATATCAATGCTTTTGCTATCATTTATGATGAATGTTGCGGAATGCGGATCTATATCCTTCACTTCAGTTTTATAGAGGATCATGCCTCCCTCAAAGAGTACAGTGTCATACCCTGCTTTCCTGCTGAATTCCACAAGCTGCCCTGTCTCTCCTGTGACGAATGCAAAATCCAGGTCAAGAGACCTGATGGAGGAGATCACTTTATCTATATCTGCATCCTGGGCTAGTGGCACAAAAACTAGCTTAAGCGGATTCATTTCCGTCTCTAATGCTGCTGCTGACCTCTTCGGCCTGTAGTTATGAGGCAGTGTCAGTTCCGTGAGATCCTCCGGATACTCATTCACTTCGCTCTCAAGCCTGATGCGCTCTGCCTCAGCTTCTTTCAAGAGCCTCTCTTCCTCTGCTTGCGCTTCAGCCTCCTTCATTTCATTTATCACGCGGATGCGTGTCTCTGGCTGGCCGGAGATGGCAGGGGGATTTATATTTGCCCTTCCCATTCCCACTGTATAGACGGCGCAGGAGGCCAGGGCGAGTGTCAAAAACAGCAAAAGAGGGATTTTTCTCATATTCTCAGCTTATCTCCATACTCTTTAGCTTCCCCATCTGCATAGCTTGTGGCAGGAGGGAAGAATGAAATGCCGTCTCCATTGAAGCGTGGAATCACATGGATATGCAGGTGGGGCACTTCCTGTCCAGATGCCGGACTGTTGTTGATGATCACATTTGTTCCGTCTGCTTTAAGTGCATCCCTCATCTTCATATCCACCTTCTTCACGATCTCCATCATGTGGGAAAGCAGCTCAACCGGAGCATCACCGATTGCAGGATACACTTTCTTGCTTATCACCAGTGTATGCCCCTTTGCCCTTGGTGCGATATCCAGTATTGCGATAACGCTGTCATCCTCATAGATCTTTGTGCTCGGGATATCCCCGTTGATTATCTTTTCGAATATTGTCATGTTCACCTCGAGTCCAGATTATACCATTATTTGTTTTTGGAAGGAAGAAAGAACAGGCTTAATAATTATTAGGATTATACGGGATTTTCTTTCCACTATAGCGGTATTCTTTTTCCTCGTAAGAAAAAATCAGGAAACGAGTATTGCATAAAAGCTCCAAAATCCATATTATACATGCTTGGTGCTTTTTTAGTGCTATTTTGTTATGCCAATTAGTTTAGGACAGAGTTCCTATATGGATATACAGACATTAGTTTGAGCGAGGTTAGGATATGATTAACGACCTACAGGGCATGAGGAACATTGGAATCAGTGCCCACATTGACTCAGGAAAGACAACTCTTTCCGAACGCATTCTTTATTTCTGTAACAAGATCCATGCAATTCACGAAGTTCGTGGAAAAGATGGAGTTGGAGCAACCATGGACTCCATGGAGCTCGAGAGAGAAAGAGGAATTACAATTGCAAGTGCTGCAACAAACGTAAACTGGAAGGGACATGAAATCAACATCATCGATACTCCGGGACACGTAGACTTCACAATCGAGGTTGAAAGGTCACTCCGTGTTCTTGATGGTGCTATCCTTGTTCTTTGTTCAGTAGGTGGCGTACAGAGCCAGTCAATCACAGTTGACCGCCAGATGAAGCGATACCACGTACCACGCATCGCATTCGTTAACAAGTGCGACAGGACAGGTGCAAACCCATATAAAGTAAAGCAGCAGCTTGTAGAGAAACTTGGGCTCAATGCAGTCCTTATGCAGATTCCAATTGGCCTTGAAGACCGCCTTGAGGGAGTTGTAGACCTCGTAGAGATGAAGGCAATTTATTTCGATTCCGGAGTAGATGGACTCCAGGCAAGGGAAGCTGAGATTCCAGAGGAGCTCAGGGCTGAGGCTGAGGCAAAGAGGGAAGAGATGCTCGACACTGTTTCCATGTTCTCTGATGAGCTTATGGAAGCAATGCTTGAGGAGACTGTAACTCCAGAGCTTATCAAGGCAGCAGTAAGGAAGGGAACAATATCACTGCAGCTCTGCCCGGTATTCATGGGATCAGCATATAAGAACAAGGGTATTCAGCCACTTCTTGATGGCGTTGTAGACTACCTTCCAAATCCGACAGAAGTTGAGAACGTAGCTCTTGACCTTGATGACAATGAGAAGGAAGTTGTTCTTGAGTCCGATCCAAACAAGCCGACAGTAATTCTTGCCTTCAAGCTTGAGGACGGACAGTTCGGCCAGCTTACATACATCCGTGTCTACCAGGGAAAGATCAAGAAGGGAGATACGCTTTACAACACAAGGACAAGGAAAAAGTTCAATGTTGGAAGGCTTATCAAGATGCATGCTTCTGAAATGGAAGACATCTCAGAGTGCGGATGCGGAGAGATCGCAGCACTCTTCGGTATTGACTGCGCAAGCGGAGATACTTTCTGTGATCCTTCAATCAACTACTCAATGACAAGCATGTTTGTTCCAAACCCTGTTATCTCTCTAGCTATCAAGCCAGTGGATAAGAAGAGTGCAGACAACATGGCAAAGGCTCTCAACCGCTTCACAAAAGAGGACCCGACTTTCCAGACATACGTTGATCCTGAAAGCAACCAGACAATCATCAAGGGTATGGGTGAGCTCCACCTTGATGTCTACATTGAAAGGATGAAGAGGGAATACAAGGCTGAAGTCGAAGTCGGTAAGCCAGAGGTAGCATACAGGGAAGCTATCAGCCAGAGGGCTGACTTCAACTACACACATAAGAAGCAGACAGGTGGTTCAGGCCAGTATGCACGTGTTGCCGGATATATCGAGCTGATCACACCATCAAGCGAGGATGAATCTCCAAAGGATTATGAATTCGTTGATGAGATCAAGGGTGGTGCAATTCCTACAGAATATATTCCATCCTGTGACAAGGGCTTCCAGGCAGCCATGAAGAAGGGTACCCAGGTTGGATTCCCTGTAATCGGCGTCAGGGTCTGCATCAACGATGGTGCATGGCACCCGGTTGACTCATCCGATATGGCATTCCAGACTGCAGCCATCGGAGCATTCCGTGATGCATTTGAAAAGGCAAAGCCATGTATTCTTGAGCCTATCATGAAAGTTGAGGTTACTGGACCAAGTGAGTTCCAGGGAAATATCTTCGGATCAATCAACCAGAGAAGAGGTATTATCGTATCTTCAACGGAAGATAATAACCAGTGCCAGGTAATCGCTGAAGTTCCACTGAGTGAGATGTTCGGATACTCAACAGTACTCAGATCCCTCACACAGGGCAAGGCAGAGTTTACTATGGAAGTTTCACGCTACGGCAAAGTTCCTACATCTGTTTCTGAAGAGCTTAAGAAAGCTTACCAGGAAAAGAAGAAAAAGGAAGCTGGAGCAAAGTGAGGTCAATGACCGGTTCAAAGCCGGTCATTTTTTGTATTCCCAGTAGAATACGCCGAGGGAGCCATGGTAATTATCACGCCATGGCTTGTTTTTTCCGCAGTAGTGTATGATAGCCGTATTCTCACGTATGTAATCGAGTGTCAGGTATTTATTCCCCTTCATCCTCTCAAGGGCCAGGATCCTGTCCGAAAGATTGTATCTTATGGTATCCAGGGTGAGTATCTTATCCTTGAACAGCAGGCACATGATATCCTGGTCAGGAAGCAGGAGTCTGTACCTGTTTTCAATTATCGTGTCCATAATCCCGCTTTCCGTGAAGTCCTCCCTTATCTTTGCAAGGTTTAGAAGGAGCACTCCGGTATTCAGGTACGTTTTCATGTCCTTTGCACCGATTCTCAGTGCATTGATCTTTGTAAGTGTTTCCCTTATATGAGTGCATCCCGCTGCATAGCAGTCTTTCAAATCCGTTGCATAGAGTTCATCAAGGCTCCTGTTCACTATGATGTCGGGATCAAGATAGAGCACTTTATCCACACTTTCGGGAAGGATGGAGAATGCAAAAAGGCGGTAGTACATCTCCTCTGGATACCGCTCAGTAGTCAGTGCCGAATCCAGGTTCAGCCTGGGCCTGATCACCTGGATGTCCCTTCCTTCTTCAAAATCGTCCCTTTCAAGATCCTTCGATAGGACAAAAAGCCGTACATCCTTATTGTGCGCGTAAAGGGATGAAAGCATGACGCGTGCAGCATCCAGGTAGTTTTTATTTAGTGTTATAAGTATGTACATCTAGAGCAACCTTTGTGATACATCTATAATAATAATAATCAATTTTTGAGGATAATTATGAAAAAAAGCATTATTACCGTTGTAGGAAAAGACCAGGTTGGAATCATAGCAAAAGTTTGCACGTACCTGGCATCGAACAATATCAATATCCAGGATATCACACAGACTATTGTAGATGGCTATTTCAACATGATGATGATCTGTGATGCAAACAGCGCTCTTAAGAGTTTCTCAACCCTTTCTGATGAGCTTGAAGAACTCGGCAGGGAAATCGGAGTTATCATCAAGCTCCAGAGGGAAGAGATATTTGAGAAGATGCAAAGGATTTAAGATGATTAATATTAATGAAGTAATTGAGACTAACCGCATGATTGAAAAGGAGAACCTTGATGTGAGGACCATCACGCTTGGAATCTCCCTGATAGGATGCGAATCTGAATCTCTTGAGAAAACATGCTCAAATATCTATGAGCGCATTACTGAAAAAGCTGCCGGCCTTATTGGCGTTGCCGGCGAAATAGAGAAGGAATATGCGATCCCAATCGTCAATAAGAGGATATCTGTAACACCGGTTTCCATTATAGGATCTTCCTGCTGCAGGAGAGCAGAAGACTATGTTGAGATTGCAAGGACCCTTGACAGGGCTGCCAAGAAAGTTGGCGTGAATTTCCTTGGAGGCTTTTCAGCTCTTCCTGCAAAGGGAATGAGGGAAAGTGAACGCCTTCTTATTGAAAGCATACCAGAGGCATTATCATGTACGGACAATGTATGTGCTTCTGTAAATCTTGGCTCTACAAAAACAGGAATAAACATGGATGCGGTTGCCCTTATGGGAAAGATCATAAAAGAGACAGCATTCATGACAAAGGACAGGGAAAGCATCGGGTGTGCCAAGCTTGTGGTTTTCACAAACGCTCCTGATGATAATCCTTTCATGGCAGGGGCTTTCCATGGAGTTACTGAAGCCGATGCTGTGATAAATGTGGGCGTAAGTGGTCCCGGAGTCATAAAAACAGCATTAAAAGGTGCAGATAATCTTGATTTCTGCCAGCTGTGTGAACTGATAAAGAAGACAGCATTCAAGATTACCAGGCTTGGTGTGCTTGTTGCAGAGGAAGCATCAAAACGCCTCGATATCCCATTTGGAATTGTGGATCTCTCACTGGCTCCGACTCCGGCAATTGGGGACAGCATTGCAGAGATAATTGAAGCTATGGGAATAGAGAAGGTCGGGGCACCGGGCACTACGGCAGCCCTTGCCCTGCTCAATGACAGCGTCAAGAAGGGTGGAATCATGGCATCCTCATCGGTTGGAGGCCTGAGCGGTGCGTTCATTCCGGTCAGCGAAGACCATGGCATGATAGATGCAGTCAATGCAGGATCTCTCAGCATAGAGAAACTGGAAGCTATGACATCCGTATGCTCTGTAGGCCTTGATATGATTGCTGTCCCTGGGGATACGAGTGCAGAAACGCTGAGCGGAATAATTGCGGATGAAATGGCAATTGGCATGATAAACCAGAAGACTACGGCAGTCAGGATCATTCCTGCATATGGAAAGGGAGTAGGGGATAAGGTTTCATTCGGTGGACTTCTTGGAGAGGCTCCGGTAATGAAGGTCAATAACTTTTCCTGTGCTCCGTTCATAGCGCGCGGAGGAAGGATTCCAGCCCCCATCCACAGCTTCAAGAACTGATTATGGAAATAAGGAAAGCATCAAGGGAGGATATCAGCTCCCTCTCCCTTGTCTATGATGAGGCGAGAAAGAGGATGTATGAAAGCGGCAACAGAACTCAGTGGGCGATGGATTATCCTCCACTGAGCCTGATTGAAAGTGACATCAGTAATGGTTTCTTATACTGCATGGAAGAGCAGGGGGAAATTATAGCATCATTCTCAGTCATTACCGGCATCGAGCCGAACTATAGTGCAATCTATGGTGGCTCATGGCCGGAAGGGGAGTATGAATATGTGACAATTCACCGCGTAGCTGGAAAGAGGAAGGCACACCATGTCCTGGAGAATGCTTTGAAAGTTGCCTTCTCGCTCTCGCCAGTCGTCAGGATAGATACCCATAAGGATAACAGGAAAATGCAGGCCCTGATTGCGAAATACGGGTTTTCCTTCTGCGGATTCATACGCATTGAAGACGGATCTGAGAGGTTAACTTTCCAAAAAAGCCTTATTCCCCTTAACAAAGAACGATAATAGGAGTATATTCTTTCTATAATCCTTATGCGGTAGTTGTATAGTGGTTATTACCCGAGCTTCCCAAGCTCGTGATGGGGGTTCGATTCCCCTCTACCGCTTTTTCAGATCAATTGGTAATTCAGCCCAGTCAGAAGACAAGGGCTGTATTTTTTTTCAAAAAAAATCCTTGTAATTCAGCATTACAAGGTTTTCTCATGAGATTGAATATAGCAGGGGTAGGACTCGAACCTACGGCCTCCGGGTTATGAGCCCGACGAGCTGCCAACTGCTCTACCCTGCGTCGATTAGCTAAATCAATATACACAATATCATTAGAGTGCGTCAATAGGGTTTTGAAAAGTTTTTTCCTTAAGAAAACCTTTATTTTTTTTCTTTGCTTATGGTGTTTGTAATAGTAAAATTATATGCAGATAACAAACAGAAGGAGAAGATAAATGAAAAAACTTTTAGTTCTGCTGATGGTGCTTCTGATGGCATCATCCGTTTTTGCTGCTACAGGCAGTGTTAACGCTTATACTACCCTTGAGGAACCGCTCGCAGCTGCACTTTTTGCACGCTTTGAGGAAGAGACCGGCATACATGTCAATTTCGTACGCCTCTCCGGTGGTGAGTGTGTTGCACGTCTTGAGGCAGAGAGCGCAAACCCTCAGGCATCAATCTGGGTTGGTGGCGTAGGACTTGACCATATCACAGCAAAGAGCAAGGGACTCACAACACCTTATATCTCCCGCTACAGCGGAAACACTCCAGCTGAATTCAAGGATCCGGACAATTACTGGATTGGCCTTTATGTAGGTCCTCTTACATTTGTAACCAACCTTGACAGGGCTGCTGAACTCGGACTTGAAGTACCTCATTCCTGGGAAGATCTCACAAAGCCTGAGTATAAGGGATATATCCGCATGGCAAATCCAAACTCATCTGGAACCGCATACAACGTAATCACAACAATGCGCTATGTATTCAACGAAGATGAAGATGCAATGATGGATTATATGAAGAGGCTTGATGCAAATATTGATCAGTATACAAGAAGCGGATCTGCACCTGGAAAGAGTGTTGCAACAGGAGAAATCCCAATTGCAATCGGATATGCACATGATCAGGTCAAGCTGAAAGTTGAAGGCGCTAATGTTGAGATCACAGCTCCAAGCGAAGGAACTGGATATGAGCTCGCCTCCATGTCCCTCATCAAGGGCGGTCCTGATGCAGTTAATGCAAGAAGGCTCTATGACTGGATTATCAGCGATCCGGATGCACAGTCAATATTCACACAGTGGTATGTTGTCCTTGTTGCTAATGGTGCTGCAAAGCATCCAGATGCCCTTTCAATCGATGAGCTAAAGACTGTCCAGCAGGATTTCGCATGGGATGGAGATGCTGCAAACAAGGAAAGGCTCCTTGATATGTGGACAACAGAGATTGGAAACAAGAGAGGAAATTAACCTAGTGCTTTTCTAGCTTATGTGGCCTGTCTTAATACGGCAGGCCATATTTTAGATATTATCAAAAAGGAAAATTGATGTTTACAAAGAGAAGAATCATACAGTTTTTGGCACTTGTGATCATCTTCACCGGTTCAATCTTCTGGATATACAGCCAGCTTTCTTCAAGTTTTGAAGAATATGTGGAAGAACGCAATTTCAATGAAATAGAACTATTTGCCCAGACTTATCCTGAAGATGCAACCAGTGATGAGGAGCTGTCAGCATGGCTTGACAGCGTATCTGAAATGATTCCTGGTGCAAGATCGGCATATCTGAATTATGATTATGAGACATTCCTGTTCTCTGCTACGCTCGGAAGCGAGCCTTTGATAACCCTGTATAACCAGTATAAGGATACTCCGGATTTCATCAATGCGACCGACAGCTGCTATTATCTTGTCCCAATGAGGATGGAGAGCATGTACAGTGTTGATTACTCGCTTGATGCGGATGATACGGTATCTGAAGCTGAAAACAGCATACTGTATTTCATCCCTATCGTGGATGAAACAGGGTATGGCGCATCCGGGGCCATCATGATTGCAGTTCCCGATATAGCCTCTACTGGGTTCCAGAGCCTGCTGAAGACCCTCCTTATCATGCTATCTGCAGCATTCATCGTGATAAGCTTCATTATAATGTTCACACGCGATCCCATTACAGGATTCCTGGTTCTTGGCTTATTCGTTATAGTTGCACTGTTTGTTGCTTATCCTCTGTTTGAGGCAGTAAGGCTTTCATTTGTAGTTAATGGCAGGCTCAGCCTTGCTACATGGAAGACATGCCTCTCTCCGACATACCTGCAGGCGCTATGGGGATCCTTGAAGCTTGGAGTGCTTACCGCAACATTCTCGACGGTCGTTGGATTCCTCTTTGCATTCCTTATAGAAAGGACGAGCTTCAGGCAGAAGAAGCTGATGACGACTCTTGCCACAATGCCTATGATTTCTCCTCCTTTCTCCCTTTCCCTTTCCATAATCCTCTTGTTTGGAAACAATGGACTGATTACAAGGCAGCTGCTTAACCTCGATGTGTCCATATATGGATTAGGCGGGCTTACGCTTGTTGAGACAATTGGAATGTTCCCGATTGCCTTCATGACAATAAGCGGTGTTCTCAAGCAGATAGACAGTACAGTGGAGGAGGTTGCTCTCGATCTCAGTGCAACCAGGTTCCAGACATTCAGGACAATCACGCTTCCTCTTGCAATGCCGGGAATCCTTTCTGCATGGCTTCTGGTATTCACGAATTCACTTGCAGACTTTGCTAATCCTCTGCTTCTCTCAGGTGATTACCGCGTACTTTCCACCGAGGCCTACATGATAGTTACCGGGCGTAACAACCTTGGAGCCGGTTCTGCTCTTTCCTTCCTTCTCCTGATGCCGACTCTCACTGCATTCCTTGCCCAGCGTTTCTGGGTATCGAAGAAGAGTTTCGTAACTGTGACAGGAAAGCCGAATACAAACCTGACAGAGCTCACAAACAAGACTGTCAGAAGGATACTCACAGCTGTTGCATGGATTATCATGGGATTTATCCTCTGCCTCTATCTGACAATCTTTGCCGGATGCTTTGTACGCAACTGGGGTATTGATTACTCATTCACCCTCGATAACTGGGGAGAAGCGCTCAGCAGAGGCTGGACAAGCATACGCGATACTATGCTTCTTGCTGGAATTGCAACTCCTATTGCCGGAATACTTGCAATGGTTGCGGCCATGCTCATCGTCAGGAAGAAGTTCCCTGGCAAGAGGCTTCTGGAGATGCTTATCATGACTCCGTATGCAATACCGGGAACCCTTATCGGCATTTCATATATCCTGGCATTCAACAAGCCTCCAATCCTGCTTGTGGGAACAGCTGCCATTATCATCATAAACTATGTTATAAGGGAGCTCCCTGTAGGAGTTGAGAATGGAATTACCGCACTTCACCAGATAGATCCGGCAATTGAAGAGGCTGCATCAGATCTGGGTGCCGATGTCACTACTGTGTTCAGGACTGTCGTCCTCCCACTCGTAAGGCCGGCATTCATATCTTCGATGAGCTATACATTTGTCAGGTCCATGACTGCAGTAAGTGCCATCATATTCCTTATCAGTGCGCGCTGGAACCACCTTACAGTTCTCATATTCAATTTCTCTGAGAACTTAAGGTTCTCCCTCGCAAGCGTACTTTCAACAGTGCTGATCGTAATCGTACTTGGCGTATTCTTCCTGATGAACGCCCTTGTCAAGGATGACAAGTTGACACAGAAGACAATTTCTCCGAGGTAATTTATGGAAAATAAAAGTGTTGCTGTAACGCTGGAACACGTTACAAAAAGATTCAAGAATGTAAAAGGTAAGGCAGATGTTATTGCCGTCAATGATTCCAATTTCGTTATAGAGCCGGGGGAGCTTGTAACACTTCTTGGCCCATCCGGATGCGGTAAGACCACGACACTTAGGATGGTTGCAGGTTTCGAGCTCCCTACAGAGGGGAAAATATATATAGGCAATGAGGATGTGACCATGCTTCCTCCGAACAAAAGGAACACTGCAACTATGTTCCAGTCCTATGGGCTCTTTCCTCATATGACGGTTTTCGATAATGTTGCATATGGCCTCAGGCTGAGGAAAGTGGATGAGAAAGAGATAAAGGAAAGGGTGGAGGAGATGCTGAGGCTTCTCGGGCTTGAAGATATGGGCGACAGGGCACCAAGCAAGCTCTCCGGCGGTCAGCAGCAGAGGGTGGCTCTGGCCCGCACTCTTATAGTTGCTCCTCAGGTCCTCCTCTTTGATGAGCCCCTGTCCAATCTTGATGCTCTTTTGAGGGAGCAGATGAGGGTTGAGATCAAGAAGATCCAGAAGAGCCTTGGAATTACAGCTATCTATGTCACCCATGACAGGACTGAGGCTATGAGCCTTTCTGACAGGGTTATCGTAATGAAGGACGGCTTTGTTCGCCAGATAGGAAAACCAAGTGAAATCTATGAGCAGCCTAATTCACGTTTTGTAGCCGGTTTCGTAGGGAAAGCCGCATTCTTCCCTGTAAAGGTCAAGAGCGGAAGCGATGGGAAATTCGTGACAATCCTTGCCGGAAAGGAAGTTGACGTCCATAGCGCAGCTCCTGATGTAAAAGCAGGAGATGATGCAGTCATCATGGCACGCCCTGAGAGCCTGAGGCTTGTTGATAAGGGGCTTGGAAAGTTCGATGGCAAGGTAAAGCTCAATGTATACCTTGGCAACAGCATTGAGACATTCCTTGAGACGGACTTTGGAGAAGTGCTGGTTGAGATAGATGATCCGAAGGTCAAGAAGATCTATGCAGAAGGAGAAGTTGTCTCCGTCGATTTTGATCCTGGAAGAGTAAGGCTCCTTGGTGTCAGCGAAGACTGAGTTTTTTTTCATCCCCTCCTCAGTGAGGGGACTTCTTTTGCATGGAAAAAAATTGTATTATCAGGTATTAAATTTTTCAGGAGGAAGAATTGGCACTTTCTAATCACGATTTGATCGTTGTCCTGGACTTCGGAGCACAGTACAGCCAGCTGATCGCCAGAAGGGTAAGGGAAGCCGGGGTATACTCCCAGATTGTCCCATTCAATATCAAAGCTGAAGAAATCAGGAAAATGAATGCAAAAGGCATCATTTTTTCTGGTGGCCCAGCTTCCGTGAAGGATGATGGCTCTCCACGTCCAGATGGCAAAATATTCGATCTTGGGCTTCCAATCCTTGGCATCTACTATGGCCTGCAGGTGATGACACTCATGCTAGGCGGATCTGTAACATGCCCTGAGAAGAAGGAATATGGACTTGCAAATATTCACGTCATTAAGGAATCAAGGCTTTTGGAAGGAGTATCTGGTAACAGCCAGGTATGGATGAGCCATGGAGATTCCGTAGACCGTCTTGCCCCTGGTTTTGACCTGGTAGCAGACACTCCGAACTGCCCTTATACCGTGGTGGAGAACAGGCAGAAGAACTTCTATGGAGTACAGTTCCATCCAGAGGTTGTGCATTCCCTTGAAGGGACAAAGATGATAGAAAACTTCGTCCTTAATATCGTTGGATGCAAAGCAGACTGGAATATGGGATCATTTGTCAGTGATGCAATAGAAGACATAAGAAAAAAAGTTGGAAGCAGGCGGGTTCTCTGCGGTCTCTCCGGCGGAGTTGATTCCTCTGTTGCAGCAGTTCTGATCCATAAGGCAATAGGCGATCAGCTGGTATGCGTGTTTGTCAACAATGGCATGCTGAGGAAGAATGAGGCAGAAAACGTACTAAAGCTGTTTGGAAAGAATTTCAATATGAATCTGCACTATGCTGACGCTGAAAAGGAATTCCTTGATGCACTGAAAGGTGTTAGTGAACCTGAGAGCAAGAGGAAGATTATTGGCAAGCTCTTTATTGATACATTCTACAGTGAGGCTCGCAAGTGTGGTGATATCTCATTCCTTGCCCAGGGGACGCTCTATCCGGATGTGATAGAATCAAGAAGCGCTTTTGGCGGCCCTTCAAGCACGATCAAGAGCCATCATAATGTTGGGGGCCTTCCTTCTGACCTGAAATGGGAACTCCTTGAGCCACTGAAAGAGCTTTTCAAGGATGAGGTCAGGGCTCTTGGAAAGGAGCTTGGGCTTCCAGATGAACTTGTTTACCGACATCCATTCCCGGGTCCTGGTCTTGGAGTAAGGTGTATCGGAGAGGTTACAAAGGAAAGGCTGGATACACTGAGGGACGTTGATGCGATATTCATTGAAGAGATCAGGAAAGCCGGTCTTTATGATAAGATATGGCAGGCTCTGGCCGATCTCCTTCCAGTAAAGAGTGTAGGGGTTCAGGGCGATGAGAGGACATACCGTGAGGTATGCACACTCCGTGCCGTTACCAGTGAGGATGCTATGACTGCTGACTGGTACAGGATGCCGTATGACGTCATGCAGAAATGCGCAAGCAGGATATGCAATGAAGTGAAAGGGGTGAACAGAGTCCTTTATGATATTACTTCAAAACCACCAGGAACTATAGAGTGGGAATAGACCTATATGCTATTAACTCCTTGCACTGCAAGGAGTTTTTTATTGGCTTGACCCTATTTTGACCCCAAAATGTGTAACTAATATCTTTAAAAAATAATACCATAGTAAATTTATAATAACACATTTTGCTTTGAAAAGCTTGCTTTTTGCTTTACACTAGGCTTAAACATGGTGGTTTAGAGGTCTGGAAATGTTTACAACTCAGTACGGATTTAAATTGAAGAGATTATGTCAATTTGTAGCTCCAGACCATGAAATTGGCGTTGGAGAAATCGTGGATTTATATCTCGGCGCCGTTTATGGATTTGATTTTCCCTGGCTTGATAATGTGGATGGATCTATGGATTTGTTTGCTGTCATCCAGCAGGAATGTGAATCGGCTTGCGTTCGTGATCTGGCTGATTTCCTACGTATGACTATCCCGTTTTTCGTCCAGGATGAACGGTTACTAAGAACAATATGTAGTTCTGTAAATCTTCACCAGCTGGCAAGTCTTGTCCATATTATTTCGCGTCTTTGTCGTCATGATACTCCATTTATCAAGATGCTTTACGACGGTAATAAAAAAGCTGTTGAACAGATGGAACTTGCTTTAAGGAATGAAGGTTTCAATTGCTCCGTTGATGCTTCATTAGCTAGACAAATTTTGAAAGCATTGCTGACAGTCCCAACCAAGACTGAAGTACGGATGGTTTCCGAAGATAGTCGTAGTTTAAAAGATCTTCAGGCTTTATGTGATTTGGATAATGTCCTGAACATGGCTCATCAAAAACAATGGAGTCTGTGCAATAAAATTTTCAAATTAAAAAGGGCTGGTGTCTCTCCCTCCAGCATGGCATCAGAGTTTGGGAAAGGATTTACTGCAAATTTATCAGATCAGGAGATCAAGGAAGTTTATACGCTGGTTGTTCCAGCGGTACTTAGATCATTGCCGCTTGATGTTGCCTGTAAATTGTATCTTGGAAAGAAGACATCTTTTGTGGATGTCAGTGGTAGTACGAGGCAGACGGTATCTGTTGAACGAGATAATGATATTCTGCTCGAGACAGGTTTTGTCCGGGAGATGTTTTCATCGATTGTGAAATCATATACAGAACAGGGAAATCTTCTAATTATTTTTCCTTCTCCATTTTTTATCCGTGACTGGGATTTTGATGATGACCTTGTAGACAAGAACGTTGATTTTATAATTGAGAACAATGACTACAAAGAACTTCTAATCCGTCATTTTACGGATTCTAACTATTCTACTAGTGTCCATGATTACTTTGGGTTTTACACTTTGGAAGAATGGCTTGCTTTGCAAGATGTAAAAGAAAAGGCTTATTCAGATGTCCTTGTGATAGAGAAGGAAGGATTTTTCTATGACAAACTGGCAGCAGCATTAAAAAGGCAAAAAGAAAACATACGCGTTTATGCACTATCAGCAGACTCTAGCTTTTCTCAGCTTGGAGCATTTGCCCATGAAGTAGGACAAGGAACGGAGTATAAATTCAATGATTTGTTATTGATTCCCAAAGGAAAGGTTTTAGATTCGACATCGGCTATCAAATGTTTCTGGTCTGCATCCAAACAGTTGTCAGGTGCAGATGGCTTGACAACAGTTTTGAGGGCTGTACGAGTTCAGAATTCTATTGTTCTGGCCCCAGGTTCAATTGCAGAAGTAGATATAGATGACTTTGTTCATGGTAGTTTTGATTCAAAAAAAGATACGAAGAGCTTGCGAACTATCATCGGCGAAAAACTTAGAGATGCAAAAAATACAAAATCTAGGGATAATTCAATTCCTTTGAGATTCAGCAGGGAACTGACCATATGGTATTCATTAAGCCAATCAAACAGAAATCCGATGAAAGTCAGGCCATGTGCATATTTCAAAACTCTTTCCCATAAAGGAAAAGCTCCTGTGCAACTTAAAGGCACTGTGCGGCTTTGCAAGGAAATGTACCCAGAAGAGGTCC
>CASFJV010000033.1 GCA_949295125.1 uncultured Spirochaetales bacterium | reverse complement strand
GGATGCGTCTTCCGTATACTCATTGCCGTCAATGTCAATGTTCCTTGAATATGCGTTGATCTCAATTGCGATCGGTGAATCCGAATCGTTCGTTATTGTATATACCCTTGCTGATCCTGCTCCGCTTGGATCATATGTTGCGCTAAGCGGCGAAAGCTGGTAAGCAAGAGCTGATGTCAAAACAGCAACCATCAAAAGTGTTGCCAAAAGTACCTTTTTCATTTCTGTCCCCCTGATAAACATGAAATAGGCAATAAAAATATAGATCGTTATTTTCCACCTATTATTTTTTCATGGGAAAAATCAGATGTAAACAAGGAATTTTTCGGGGATTACGCAGCACCCCCCCCCGTCAATATTTTAAAATTTAAAAATAATTCATGTTAAGAGAATAAGTTATTTGTGAAATTCAAATTAAAATGGTTTTAAAAAGGTTTTTATTTTTATTAAACTTCTTACATCCATGTTATGGAAAAGGTGGTAATTTCATATAACCTATGACATAAGTTAAAAACCTCCCCATCCCTGAGGAGGCTTTTTCCTACCATCGTCTTATAGTTTCCTTTACCAGTTTCTGGAAGCTTTTCTTGACTCTTTCTCCTGTCTCCAGAACTTCTTCATGATTCAGTTTCTGATTCAGGATTCCTGCTGCCATATTAGTCATGCAGCTTATTCCTATGCACTTCATATGCATGTGTGAAGCGGCAATGGCCTCAGGGACTGTGGACATGCCAACGGCATCTGCACCTGCGAGGCGGGCAAAGCGAACTTCTGCAGGTGTCTCGAAATTAGGGCCGCTGAACATCATGTACACCCCTTCCTTGAGATCAATTCCAAGATCTTCTGCAGCTTCCTTCACCTTCTGCCTTCCCTCTAGGCAATAGGCCTCAGACATATCGAAGAAACGCTCTCCGAGCTCATCTATATTCGGTCCCCTGTTAGGGCTCTCTGATATGAGCTTGATATGGTCTGTTATGAGCATGAGGTTTCCTGGATTCCAGGCTGTATTCACACACCCTGCAGCATTTGTGAGTATCAGCTTCTCAACTCCAAGAAGATGGAAGACGCGGATAGGATATACCACCTCATCCATGCTCCAGCCTTCATAGAAATGGAAACGTCCCTGCATTGCGATGACATTTTTCCCTTCAAGCTTTCCGGCAACAAGGAGCCCTTTATGGCCGGGGACTGTGGATACCGGGAAATGCGGTATGTCATGGTAGTCAATGACAACCGGATTCTCAATCTCATCAGCTAGATCCCCGAGTCCCGATCCGAGCACCAGGGCGTACTCGTACTGCTCTCTGCCAAGCTTTTTCCTGATGCTCTCCGCACTGTCTTTCAAGTTATCTATAATCATTTCTCCTCCGAAACTTAGAATGGCTCACCAGATGCAGCTGGAGCTGCGCTCTTCTTGCTTGAGAAAATAAGGGCTACAAGTGTTGCGACATACGGGAAGAGACCCAGGTAGCCTGTCGGAATTCCCTGGAAAAGCGGTATGACGCGTCCCATGTTCGCAATTGTCATGCAGATTCCGAAGAAGAACGTGGATCCAAGGATTCCAAGAGGTTTCCACTGCCCGAATATAAGGCCTGCAATTGCAAGGAATCCAAGACCGTTTATTCCGCTTGTCGAGTTGTACTCTCCTGCATATGTTGCAAGTATGCATGCTCCTCCAAGGCCAGAAAGAAGGCCTGAAAGAATGACTCCGATATACCTCATCCTGTGGACATTGATACCTGCGGATGCAACTGCCGACGGATGCTCTCCACATGCCCTCAGGCGCAGGCCGAAGCTTGTCTTGTAAAGCATGAAATAGGAAATGATCCAGATTGCCAGGCAGATCCATGTCGTCCAGTAAGTCCTTGTAAAGAGCAGCGGCCCTATTACAGGTATCTTTGAAAGCAGAGGGATATCTGATCTTACGATGCCACGAAGTACCGTAACGTTTCCGCTTCCTGTGATTGTCTGTGCAAGGAACAGCGTAAGGGCTGTTGCAAGCATGTTGATTGCCGTTCCTGAGATGACCTGGTTGCTCTTCAGGTTTATGGCTGCAACTGCATGGAGGACCGAAAGGGCTGCCGATGCAAGCATTGCCGCAATGATTCCTGCAACAATTGCAAATGTGTAATTGACTCCTGCGCTCTGAAGGAGGAATGTGGTTGTGGCGGATGCGAAGCAGCCTGTGAGCATCAGGCCTTCAATACAGAGGTTCGTAACACCGCTGCGCTCTGAATAGAGTCCGCCAAGCGCACCCATCAAAAGAGGCATGGTATACGCAATTGCTGCGGGTATAATACTAGTTAGAACTGACCAAAATCCCATTATTTTGCCTCCTTGTTCTTCATTTTTGCCTTCCCTTCCCTTATAAGGGCCTTCCTCTCTTCCTTAGTCAGAAGCGAGGGATCCCTTCCGTTAAGGGCAAGGGAAAGGGCCATCTCCTTCTTTTCAAAACTCTTCTTGAAAAGGCTGTTCCAGAAATTTGAGAGTATGACATTCGTTGCCGTGAAGTAGATGATGGTGGCAATGATTGTGTCCGCAATCTCCGTCGGGATTCCGGTAGCGGCAAGGGAACCCCTTCCCATCTTGAGAATTCCGAAGAAAATGGCTGAGAAGAACACGCCGACAGGAGAGCAGTTTCCAAGCAGTGCGACTGCTATTCCGTCAAACCCCTCATTCGGCATCTTTCCCATTTCCATTATGTTTGAGTATCCGCAGTAGTATGAAAGTCCTGCCAGCCCTGCAAGCGCTCCGGCAACTGCCATGGATATCATGATGGAACGCTCGACCTTGATTCCTGCATATTCTGCACAGAACCTGTTGGATCCTACCGCCTTGAGGCGGAAGCCGAGAGTCGTCTTTTCTAGGATGAACCAGATGATGAAACAGCAGGCAATGGCGATTATGAACCCGTAGTTGAGTGTGGAGAAGCCGGTAAGCTTCGTTATCCAGTCAGCCCTCAGCGTATGGACATCTGCAATAGGCTTTGATTTCACAACGATGGTCGGATCGACAATGAAACGCTGTATCCAGTCATATACCAGCCAGTATGCCGTCCAGTTGAGCATGATGGCAGAAACAACTTCATGCACATTGAATTTTGCCTTCAGCAATCCTGAGATGAAGCCCCAGAGCGCACCTACTATGGCAGAAGCGGCTATTACTATCAGAAGGTAAAGTGGGCGTGGAACGGAAAGAGGAAGATAGTATGCAAGGATACTTGCGACAATTCCTCCCATCAGCATCTGCCCAGATGCCCCGATGTTGAGAAGCCCTGTCTTGAACGCAAAGGCAACGGATAGTCCAATAAGTATAAGCTGCGTGGACATGCCGAGCGTGTTTCCAATCCTTCTTGTGTTGGAAAGGGCTCCGAATATGATCCTGTCAAACCCTGCAATTGGGTTCTTCCCGATCAGGCCGATGAGAATGGCTCCTGCCACGATTCCGAGAAAGACAGCTGAAAGGCTTACAAGAAGAGGAGATGCCTTTCTTGCCTCTAGCGGCTTGTTGATGACTTTCTTCTTCATTATGCATCCTCCTTCTTTATGCCTGCCATCATGAGGCCGACAGCATGCTCATCAGTATCCTTTGTGTTCACGATGTCTATCAGGCGTCCTGCATTCATGACTGCGATCCTGTCTGAGAGATTGAAGATCTCATCAAGCTCGAAGGAAACAAGGAGGACTGCCTTACCCTTGTCCCTTTCCTTCACCAGCTCATTATGAATGAACTCAATTGCTCCGACATCAAGACCCCTTGTCGGCTGAACGGCTATCAGGAGCTCAGGATCAGCCTCAACCTCGCGTCCGATGATCGCCTTCTGCTGGTTTCCACCTGAGAGCTTTCCTGCAAGTGAGAAAATGCCTTCTCCGCTCCTGACGTCGAACTTATCTACGATTTTCTGGCTGTAAGCCTCAATTGCGCTGTAATTGAGGATTCCATGCCTTGAGTACGGCTCCTTATAGAATTCCTTGATCACCATGTTCGTTGAAATCGGGGAAGAAAGGATAAGTCCCCTCTTCTGCCTGTCCTCAGGAATATGCCCGAGTCCCATCTCATTGCGTGAGAGGATTGAGGAATCCGTAATGTCCTTTCCAAGGAAAACTATGTTTCCGCTCTCAACCTTCCTCAGTCCGCTTATGGCCTCCACCAGCTCACTCTGGCCGTTTCCATCAACTCCAGCGATTCCGACGATCTCTCCACGGCGGATGGAAAGTGAGAAATCCTTGACTCCAAGGACCCTCTTATTGTTCATCACGTTGAGATTCCTTATTTCAAGAACAGTATCTCCTATGACAGCCTCTTTCTTCTCAACCTTGAAGTTTACAGGCCTTCCGACCATCAGGGCAGCCATCTCTTCTGCAGATGTATCCTTAACATTGACTTCTGCAATGAATTTGCCGCGCCTTATGATGGTGCAGCGCTCGGCAACTGCCTTTATCTCATCGAGCTTATGCGTAATGAGAATAATGGATTTCCCCTCCTTCACGAGGTTTTTCATAATCAGCATAAGCTCATCTATTTCCTGCGGAGTAAGTACGGCTGTAGGCTCATCGAATATCAGGATATCGGCATCGCGGTAGAGCATCTTCAGAATCTCGACACGCTGCTGCATGCCTACCGTGATCTCCTCAATAACCATATCCGGATCGAGTGAGAGGCCATACCTGTCAGATATTTCCTTTATCTTCCTGCTTGCTGCCTTGATGTCATAGACGAAGCCGCCTTCCTTTCCAAGTATTATGTTCTCTGCGACTGTGAAATTGTGTACAAGCTGGAAATGCTGATGCACCATTCCGATTCCAAGATCAAATGCATCATTGGGGCTGTTGATGTGAACTTCCTTTCCCCTTACCTTGATCACTCCCCTGTCCGGCTTATAAAGCCCGAAGAGTATGCTCATGAGTGTGCTCTTTCCAGCACCGTTCTCTCCGAGTATTGCATGGATCTCCCCCTCTTTTACGCGCAGGGTGATATCATCATTAGCAACAATTCCTGGGAATTCCTTGCGGATTCCGATCATCTCAATTACGTGACTCATCAAATCTCCAATGAGGGTGCATGTAATGCACGGTTAACATTTGAAAAAGGCCGCCCTTTTCCCGGCGGCCTATATAATAGTCTTATTGCTTATTTGAAAAGGCCATCAGATGTGTCGCTGACTACTATCTCGCCAGAAGCGATGAGAGCTGCCACATCTGCAACCTGTGCTTCAATCTCTGGTGTGAGGTTCGGATTTGTTGCAGGGATTCCTGCCCTTCCCTCAGCAACGCCCATCTCAATGTGCCTTCCGCCCTCGAAAGTTCCATTAGCGGCTGCCACTGCCTGGTCGTATGCAACACCTGCAACGTCCTTCATGGCACTTGTGAGGATACAGGACTCGCCGTTTCCCATGTCTCCGACACTGTACTGGTCTACGTCAACTCCGACTGCCCATACATTCTCTCCGGAAAGCCTTCTGTTCTTTGCCTCGTTGATAACGCCGACACCTGTTCCGCCAGCTGCTGCGAATACTGCATCAACACCTGCATCATACATAGCTGTTGCAAGCTGCTGTCCAAGGGCAAGATCAGCAAATGATCCTGAGTATACGAAGTTGTTTGCATTCATTGCGATATTTGTTCCAAGCTTCTCATTAGCATACCTTACGCCCTGCTGGAAGCCCCAGTTGAACTTCTGCACTGCTGGAATCTCAAGGCCGCCAACGAATCCGACTTCGCCGTCAACAAGCTTGAGAGCTGTTGCAACACCTGCGAGGAATCCTGTCTCATGCTCGCGGAATGTAATAGCTACTGTATTTGGACCGATGCCTGCAGCAAGTGCGTCATCGATGATGATGATCATGAGGTCTTCATACATCTGCTGTGCCTGGCCTACAGCCTCTGCAAAGAGGTATCCCGGGCATGCGATGAAGCGGTATCCCTGGTCATAGAGGTCAGAAATAGCTGTGAAGTAATCTGTTGTAGTTGTTCCGGAAGGCCTTAAGTATGTGTACTCAAGTCCGAGTTCCTCTCCAGCCCTTGCAATGCCTTCCCAGGTTCCCTGGTTAAAGGATCTATCGTCAATAGTACCGGAGTCTGTTACCATACCAAGTTTTAATGAACCTTCTGATGCGGCACTCTCTCCTGCAGCCTGTGCAAAAGCAGAAAATGCCAGAGCAACCATCAATAATAGTGCTAAGATTTTTTTCATCGTTCTCTCCTAATAGAGTAATAGTTACCTCATTTTATATTTCATCTCTCTTACTGTCAAACAAAAGAAATGGGCAGATCCTAAGCATAATCCACTCTAATCTGTTTGCTGAGAAAGAGTTACGGGAAATACCGGAAATTTGTATTTTTTAAGTGCTGGAAAGCCTTGCCTGCAGGTTCCGCCTCTCATGGGAAACAAACGGCATTAGCCATGCCTTAGCCAGGCAGCCTGAATTATGGCTGATCCGCATTATACAGGTCCTTCAGGCAAAAGAGCCTTATCGCAGGCTCCTTTTCTGAGAGGGAAATGAAATCAGGATCAAATCCGGATTTTGAGAAGAACCAGTAATGGCAGTTCCTGACTGTTCCCATCTCTGCGGCATACTCCTTCATCAGAATTAACTCAGAGGAAGGCATTCTCCTTTCCCTGTATTTTGCACTTGCGATGATTCCATCCCCTCCCCTTGCTGATTTCGCCACGATGTCTATCTCAATTTCTTTTTTCAGGCGATGGCTTCCACCCCACCATGTTCCAACTTCTCCAAGAGGAAAAGGCAGATCGGCATAGACCTCAATATACTGCCTGGCAATCAGCTCAAACACTTTTCCCATGTAATCATTTAGCAGTGGAGAAACCACCTGGTCATATGCCTTATCCATCCTTCCTGCTACTATGGTGGAGATATTATGAGGGACAAAAAATGAATGGAAGCGGAAGAAAAGGTCCTTCACTGTCCAGACGCCACGCCTGCTCTCCCTGCCAAGCGGAATTACCCTGCCAAGCACTCCGACCCCTTCCAGTTTCCTCAGGTATGAAGGAAGGGAGCCGATCTGGATTTCCGCCCTGTCTGCTATCTCAGAAAGCTTGGTGCATCCTCCTGCAATGGCACTGAGGATCGAGCTGTATGAGGACACATCAGAAAACTCTTCTTTCAAGTAGTTCTCCGGCTCATTAAACAGTACTGAATTGCGGTCAAAAAGATTATACAGGAGATTGTCCTTCACGCTCTTTCTGTCATCGAAAAGCTCAAGGTACCTGGGGATGCCACCGGTTATTCCGTAGACAAGGGCCTTGTCCTCAGCGCTGTACGAAGGAACAAACCGGCTGCTTTCAAGATTGTCCATCGGTGCAAGCCTGAACTCGGCAGTAGCTCTTCCATGAAGAGGACTTTCCTTCCCCAGCACCTCATCTTCCATAAAAGATACTGAAGAGCCGGAGAGAATCAGGAAAAGCCTGGAATTCCTTGCTTCGTGGTCTATCAGGTTCTGAAGTATGGAAGAGATGGAATTTCCGTCCTTCTTTGCAATGTAGGGATACTCATCCATTACAAAAACAAGCCTTTCGCTCTGGGAGAATTTAATGATTGCACGCAATGCCTCAATGAAAGATGAAAAAGAAATTCCATATCCAATGTAAGAACTGATCTGTGAAGAAAGCTCCAGTAAGTTGTCAGACATTGATGACTTCTGGCAGGCAAAAAAGATGGATTTCTTCCCTTCAATGAATTTGTTGATCAGCGTTGTCTTTCCAACCCTTCTTCTTCCATAGACTATGGCAAATTCGAAATTCTGGCTGCCATACATCCTCTCTAGCCTTTTAAGCTCAGCACTGCGTCCTATGAACATATTATCCTCTTATAAAGAGAATAACATAGAAATGTTAAACATTACAATGTTAAATATTCATATGTTAATAAAGGGATAATCCATTGACCTAGCCTTCCTTCCATACCCACCAGCAGAGGCTCTTTCCCTCCTTCAGCCCCAGGCTGTGCTGAAGGGCTATGCTTGCCCTGTTGTCTTCATAGACATTGCAGAAAGGGACCCAGCCCCTGTCGATGGCAACGTTTATAATATGGCTCTCCATCCTGCGCCCAAGCCCCATGCGCCTGTACTGGGGAAGTATGGTAAGAAGCCCCATCGCCTCTTCTGAATGGAAGCCTGAAAAGCCGAGCACCTCTCCATTCTTCTCGATGCATATGATGTTGTCATGCTCAATGTCATACCTGAGGCTTTCCTCATGGGACCTGTAATAGCTGAGGATGAATGGAATCTCATCCATTCTCATCAGGCGGAAAGAGTATTTTCCGTCCTCTTTTTTCCTCTCTCCGCTGTAGCTGAATGTATAGCATGCGCCGTTGCACGAGTATTTAAGCTTATCTATGAAATATGACGCCATCTTTCCTGAATGCACGCAGATAAGCTCCTCCCCATCAAGGGATGGAAGAAGGGGCATGAAATCATCAGAAAAAGGGACAGCAAAGGCTGTGCTTCCCCTCATCTTGACTGTAAGGCCGATGTTCTCATCATAGAAAAGGACATCAGCCCTGCCATGGGAGAGAATGTGTATCACATCAATATTGCTCAGCCTGTCCATCTCAGCAAGGCGTTCTATTATCTTTTTTTCCATACGATGAGCTTAGATTTTTCCTTTCAGGGTTGCAAGAGGTGCCTTACCCTTCTGCCCGGGCTGCTCATGGGATTTTCCCCATGTGAAATATCTTATTAAGTCAAAGAGATACGCCAAAATGCAATTCTTTTTCATTGACAGCTGCTATGCAGTAAAACTAAAATGAAACCATGTTCCATAAATTAAAATTTGTGGGTTTTCTTAGTATAAAAACAAGGAGATAAAGGAAAATGCAGGCAATTCAGGAAATTACTCAGAGACCAGAGAGGCCAATCAAGGCAATTCAGTTCGGAGAGGGAAACTTCTTAAGGGCTTTTATTGACTGGCAGATCGATATCCTTAACGAGAAGACAGATTTCAACGGCGATGTCATCATGGTGCAGCCACTTGAGCATGGAATGGCAGACATGATCAATGCCCAGAACGGTTTTTACACAACAGTGCTGAGGGGAATCGAGAACGGCAAAGAAATTGAGGACTACAGGAAGATAACAAGCGTGAGAGGATGCCTCAATGCTTACAGCCAGTATGATGAATACATCAGGCAGGCAGACAACCCTGACCTGAGGTTCGTATTCTCAAACACAACAGAGGCAGGCATTGCATATGATCCAAGCGTGAAGGCAGATGACAAGCCTCAGAAATCATTCCCTGGAAAGGTCACTGCTTTCCTTTACAGAAGATTCAGGACATTCGGCGGCGCTCAGGACAAGGGCCTCATCTTCATTCCATGCGAGCTTATCGACAAGAATGGAGACACACTCAAGAAATATGTGCTCAAGCATGCAGAGGACTGGGGATATGAAAAAGAGTTCACAGACTGGGTGAACACAGCCTGCGATTTCTGCAACAGCCTTGTAGACAGGATCGTTCCGGGATACCCAAGGGCAGAGGCAGAAAAGATCCAGAACAAGCTCGGCTATAAGGACAACCTCCTTGATGCAGCAGAAAGCTTCCTCTTCTGGGCAATTGAGTACAAGGCAAAGAGCCATGAGGATGAGCTTCCTACCGGAAAGGCAGGACTTAATGTCGTATGGACAGATGATATGACATTCTTCCGCACAAGAAAGGTAAGGATCCTGAACGGCGCACATACAATGAGCGTTCTCGCAGCTTACCAGACAGGGCTCAACACTGTTGAGGAATGCATGCACTCCCCTCTCATTTCATCCTTCATGAAGAAAGGCCTTTTTGATGAGATCATCGAAAGCATGGATGGTGACAAGAATCTCCTTACATCCTATGCAGGCGATGTCCTTGAGCGCTTCCAGAACCCATATATCGTACACCTGCTGCTCTCAATCAGCCTGAACAGCACATCAAAATTCAAGACAAGGGATCTTCCAAGCCTTCTTGGATATATCGAGAAGAAGGGAGAGCTTCCAAAGATCCTTCCATTCAGCCTTGCAGCACTCATCTCATTCTATGAGGGAACAGAGATCAGGGAAGATGCACTTATTGGTCACAGGAACGGGGATGAGTACCTCATCAAGGACAGCCCGGATGTCCTCAAGAAGTTCCAGGAGCTCTACAGCCAGGATTATTCAGGCGTTGCAGAAAAGAGCGCAAAGATCGCAAACGCAGTCCTCAAGATGGATGCATGGTGGGGCATGGACCTTACAGAAGTGAAGGGACTTGAGAAGGCAATTGCAGATGACCTTGAGATGATCTGGAGCCTTGGCATGGAAAAGGCAATCGAAAAGGTAATGGAGAACTAAATGGCAAGAAAGCTTATCAGAATAACGGATAAGGATAATGTGGCAGTTGCCCTTTCATCCATTGTGAAGGGCGATGTGCTGAATATTGACGGCCTTACAATCACCAGCACTATGGATATCACACCGGGGCATAAGATCTCATTGAGGGACATCAAAGCCGGAGAGCCTGTCATAAAGTATGGCTACCCTATCGGGTATGCAAAGGAAGATATCCCGCAGGGCTCTGCAGTCCATACGTTCAACGTACGCACAGGCCTGAGCGAGAGCGCTGAGTACAGCTATGATGAGGAGGCCGCAAGGGAATGCCTTCTTGAGGCTGCGGAAAAGAAGAGAGGATACACTCCGGACAAGATCCCAACAATCAACGTATATGAGAGGAAGAACGGGAAGATCGGAATCCGCAATTCACTCTGGATAGTTCCTACAGTCGGCTGCGTGAACCAGATTTCAAAGACCCTTGAAGCCTGGGGCAATGAGAACCTTGGACTTGAGGACGGAGTCCATGCATGGATCCATCCGTTCGGATGCTCCCAGATGGGAGGGGATCATGAGAATACGAGAGTAATCCTTTCAGATCTCGTGAACCATCCAAATGCCGGAGGAGTGCTTGTAATTGGCCTTGGATGCGAGAACAACACGATGCCGGAATTCAAGGCACTATGCGGCGATGTGGACCCTGAGCGCGTGAAATTCATGGTCTGCCAGGATTATGAAGATGAGCTGGAGGAAGCAAAGCGCCTGATGAGCGAGATTGCAGAAGCAATGAAGAAAGACAGGAGGACAAGCGTTCCACTTTCAAAGCTCGTAGTCGGCATGAAGTGCGGCGGCTCTGACGGTTTCTCTGGAATTACTGCAAATCCTCTTGTCGGAAGGCTTACAAATGAGCTGGTGGCAATGGGTGCAACAGCAATCCTTACAGAGGTTCCTGAGATGTTCGGTGCAGAGCAGATACTCATGAACAGGGCAGAAAACAGGGATGTCTACAATGACATCGTTGACATGATCAACGGCTTCAAGCACTATTTCACGTCACATGGACAGGTTGTCTATGAGAATCCGAGCCCGGGAAACAAGGCAGGTGGCATCACAACACTCGAGGACAAGAGCCTTGGATGCATACAGAAAGGTGGAAGAGCTCCGGTTTCTGCAG
Source organism: uncultured Spirochaetales bacterium (assembly GCA_949295125.1). Lineage (GTDB taxonomy): Bacteria > Spirochaetota > Spirochaetia > Sphaerochaetales > Sphaerochaetaceae > Ornithospirochaeta. The sequence continues at coordinate 7,484 of CASFJV010000033.1, read as the reverse complement.
TGCTTAAATATGGTGAGAGGGTATCGAAGAATGGCATGAACCTGCTGACAGGACCTGGAAACGATATCGTATCCACAACAGTGCAGAGCGCAGCTGGAGCCCATATGATCCTCTTCACGACAGGAAGGGGAACACCGCTTGGAGCACCTGTTCCGACAGTTAAAATAGCAACAAATCCTGATCTTGCGACAAAGAAGGCAAACTGGATAGATTTCAATGCTGGCGCCATGCTCAGTGAGGATGCGGAGAAAGTGACAAATGACCTTCTGCATCTCATCATTGAAATCGCAAATGGCGAGAAGAGGACAAAGAACGAAGAGAACGGATACTCAGAGATCTCCATCCTCAAGGACGGTGTTGTACTTTAATCAATAATGCTTACATGGGGGAGGTTTCTCCCCTTTTGTTTATAAGGAGGAAATTAAATGAAAAAATTCATGGATGAGAACTTTCTACTCGAGACAGATATGGCCCAGCGCCTGTTCCACAACCACGCAAAAGATATGCCTATCTTCGACTATCACTGCCACCTGATTCCATCTCAGATTGCAGAGAACAAGAGATTCACGACTATCACAGATGCATGGCTCGGCGGAGACCACTACAAGTGGAGGCAGATGAGATGGATGGGATTTGACGAGAATCTCATCACCGGAGATGCAGATCCTTTCGATAAGTTCATGGCATGGGCAGAGACCATGGAGAACCTGATCTGCCATCCGCTCTATCACTGGACACACCTGGAGCTTCAGAGGTATTTCGGAATCTATGACGTCCTTTCAAGGAAGACAGCAAGAAAGATCTATGATGAGGCAAATGACAAGTTCGCAAATGATCCGGAGCTCTCAGTATTCGGCATCATGAAGAAGTTCAAGGTATATGCAGTCGGAACTACAGATGATCCAGCTGATGACCTTGCAATGCACATCAGGATTAAGCAGGAAGGCAAATGCCCGGCAAAAGTTATCCCATCCTATCGCCCGGACAAGGCAATAAACATCGACAAGCCGGATTACAGTGATTATATCGCAAAGCTTGCAAAATCTGCAGGAATGGAGATCAGGAGCGTAAGCGATGTAGTAAAAGCACTTATCAAGAGGCTTGACTTCTTTGCTGAGCTTGGATGCCGCGCAAGTGACCATGCACTCGTAACATGCCCGCACACATTCTGGCCGGAGAACAGGGTAAATGAAGTGTTTGAGAAGAAGATGAACGGAGCAGAGCTTACGGATGCTGAAATCGATGCATACCGCACATATGTGCTCTTTGCACTTGCAAAGGCATATCATGACAGGAACATCGCAATGCAGTTCCATTTCGCATCAATCAGGGACAACAACGCCCTCATGTTCAAGAAGCTCGGACCGGACACAGGATATGACGGAGTCCATGATAAGGAGCTTGCAGAAGGAATCTCAATCTTCTTCAGCCGCCTGACAGATACAGACAGCGTGCCAAAGACAATCCTCTACTCCCTCAATCCAAAGGATTACTATACCATCATGACTCTCAACGGATGCTACCAGGGAGGTGGAGTTGCAGGAAAGCTGCAGCTTGGTTCTGCATGGTGGTTCTGCGACCATAAGGATGGAATGGAGGAGCAGCTGAAGGTATTCGCAAACCTTGGAACACTTCCGAAATTCATTGGAATGCTCACAGACTCCAGAAGCTTCCTCTCCTACTCAAGGCACGAATACTTCAGGAGAATACTCTGCAACGTAATTGGAAACTGGGCAGAAAACGGCGAGGTTCCTTACGATGAGGAGTTCCTTGGAAAGGTTGTGGAAGATATCTCATTCAATAACGCACAGAAATATTTCGAGGGTTAATGGATGCAGAAGGAGAAGGATGATGAAAAGCAGATGAGTGCGGTACTGCGCACCATCAACATTCTTGAGACCCTTTCCGAGTGTGAATCAAGCAATCTGGAAAACCTCAGCAGGGAGACAGAGCTTCCGAAGGCTACCCTGCTGCGCTTTCTCTCATCCCTTTCAAACCTGGGCTATGTATACCGTGACAGTGCAGACCGCTATCATCTGACGCTTAAGATGTTCTCAGTAGGATCAAAATCCCTTAAGTACATAGATCTGATCAGCACTGCACGGCCATTCGCAATTGAACTGTGCAAGACTCTTGGGGAAACAGTCCATATGGGCATTCCCCAGGATGACAATGCAGTATATGTCCTGAAAGAAGAGTCGTCGTACACTCTGAGGATGTATTCAAGGATTGGAAAGATCATTCCCCTGTACTGTACGGCAATCGGGAAGATCTTCCTCTCTGAAATGAGTGATGAAGAGCTTGAGGGGTATCTTGAAAGGAATGCACTGAAGCCTTATACGGCAAAATCCATAAGGACGGCTGAGGGACTGAAGGAAGAACTTGAAAGAGTCAGGAAGCGCGGATACTCAGTGGATGATGAGGAACATGAGGAGCAGGTCATGTGCATAGCCTGTCCTATAAGAGATGTCGGAGGCAGGGTAGTTGCCGCAATAAGCGTATCCTGGCCTGTCTTCAGGTTCAACCGGGATGATTTCGACAACGCAGTAAAGCTAATAAAGAAATCTGCAAACAAAATATCTGAGATACTGGGATACCAGGAGTGAGAAAAGGTCAGCTGAATGCTGGCCTTTTTAAGTATCAGGCTATCTGCCTGAAAAAATCCCCATTCCTCTCAGAGAAATGGGGAAGGAAACAAACCTTTGTATTTTACCACTGGAAAAATTCGATTCCGCTTAATTTCATCAATGCTTCAATAAAGAAGTAGTCTCCGTAGAGGATTCCAGTCTCCTTTTCTCCATAGTTATAGGCTACTGTACCCTTTGTGGTAATGTTATCTGTTCCAGGATTCCAGTCTGCGCTCTTCTCATCTATGGCATGCAGCATCTTAAGCGCTGCATTCATATACACATCCTTATCGCGTCCTACAGAATGCTTTGCAATCTCTATCATGCCGCATGCGGCAATGGCTGCTGCAGTAGTATCCTCATAGCCAGGCTCTTCAGGCTGCCTGAAATCACATGGGATCAGGCCGCTTTCTGGCGTGTTTGCGATAAAGTAGTTTGCCACAGTCTTTGCTGTGTTGAGATAGCTTACGTCCCCTGTATGGATATAGCTCAGAGCAAAGCCGTATATGGCCCATGCCTGTCCCCTTGTCCATGATGATCCATGACCATATCCCTGGCCTCCATGGCTCTTCACCCTTTCTCCTGTGAAAGGATCGAACTCCACGATATGGCAGACAGAGCCGTCACTTCTGACAAAGCATTCCCTGGTCCTGTTTGCATGGTTCACTGCAATATGAAGGAACCTTGGATCCTTCGTCTCATCATAAGCCCAGTAAAGGAGAGGGAGATTCATCATGCAGTCTATGATTGCCCAGCCCCTGTGATCGTCTTCGCCCCAGTCATTCCATGCCCTTATGAAGCGGCCCTGGAGGTTATAGCGCCCTGCCATGTTCCCAGCTGCAAGAAGGCTCCTGTTCCTTGAAGCCTGGTTGCCGTCCTTCTTGTAGTGGTAGACGGATGTTAAAAGCCATTTGAAGCCGTTATCATGGTCAAGCCCTTCATAGTTCATCAGGTTTGCATCCTGCTTCTCTTCCAGTTCTGAGGCAAGATCAGCATAGAACTTATCTCCCGTAAGCTTCTCCATCTGCCACATCAGGCCGCCCCAGAATCCGTTGGTCCACCAGCTTATCTGATCACCATCCCTGTCATCATATTTCCCGTCCGTTGTGATATACGGAACCTTATGGGCATTGCGCCTGGCAACTTCAGCCATCTTTTTCTTCACTTTCTCGAGTGTCTCATCTGCAAATTTCTTATATTCCATTGTTTTCTCCTAGATAAGCCTGAGCTCCTTTCCATCGATTGTCACGCTGCTGCCATTGAATGTGACATCAGGGAGCTTCTTCCAGTTCCTCTCCTTGGATGAGGCGCCGACAACACAGCCATACCAGCTTTCACCTTTTCCTATCTTTCCTTCAAGGCATGGAACCATTGTTGTGGAGGCAACAAGGTTCAGGTTCGGCCTCGGCTTAGCCCAGAACGGCTTTCTTCCCCCTCCAATGTCCTTTATCACAGTGGATGCCCATGGAACGCTTATTCCATAAAGATCCTTCTCCTCATGGAAATCAACTTCAGGCTCCAGCTCATGTTCCCTGAAATGAAGTATTCCGAATCCTCCTTCGCGGCTGATAAATTCCCTCTTGCTCACGAACTTATGGATCCTTACATGGAAATCTCCGGCAGGAATAAGCCATGTAGTTATTGTCAGGTCTCCAAACGGCTGCCATGTGCTCCTGACCATCTCCCTGCATCCGATGACATCCTTGACTTCTCTTCTCGGCCTCCAGTAGTTATCTCCATCGGAAATGAAGAGCATGCTGTCGCATCCTGTGAATTCAAATCCCCAGTTGCTTATGGATACGCTGAAGCCATAATCAGCACTGTAGGCAAACTTGCAGTATTTCTCTGCAAGGTGGTTCATCTCGAATGCAGGATACTGTCCGGCAGAGAGCATTACGACATCATCATCGCTTGTGCGGCACATAAGGGTGCCTGGCATCCTGAGATAGGTGACCTTGTCAAGTTTCGGCATCGGCTTTTCCTCTGCCTGCCAGAACGGATGGTCCTCCCCTATGGCAAGTATGATGAATGTCTTGAATGCCCAGTATGGTGAGCCTGGAGCATTGTATTCATCTGCCATTACGAGAGATGAATACCTGTAACCGATGGTAAGAAGTCCCTTGCTGTCAAATATAGGCTGTGCAAACCACCATCTGAGGTTCCTCAGGACTATTCCCTTCAGCTCTCCCCATGGAAGGACTTCAATTCCTGCAAAGGCACAGGCAGCAAAGAATGAGGATACGGCAAAGCGGTATGTAAGGGATCTTCCATATGGAACGCTGTTGCCCTTGTCTGTGAAGTATGTCACATACTGCCTTGCAAAGAGCATTGCCCTTTCCTTAAAGCGGGCACACCTCTCTGGATCCCTGTCCTTTGCGTATACATAGTAGATCATTGAGTAGAAATGGAATGCAAAGGGATTGTAGTTATCGAATGGGATGGCATCATGGTACCAGCCGTCATCTGCGTAGAGGCTTTCAAGGAAGATGAGATCCTCTTCCATCTGCTCCTGGTCACTCTCAAGGCCGAGGCTGTCCAGGGCAAGGTTCACAAGCACACGGAAAAAGTGCCAGTTGTTATCACTCATCTTCTTCCTGTTTATCTCCCTGAGCCATGCTGCAAGGTTATCCTTCTCCCTGTCGCTAAGTGGATCAAAGAATGTCTCCCTGCTTAAAAGCAGGCAAAGTGAGATTGCAGCCATCTCCACCATCCTCTGGTCACTTGGCGGAACATGGCCCCAGAATCCGTCACTCTCAGGATCCGGTCCATGCTTGAATCCGGCAAAGAAAGCGGGGAAATCATCAAATGAGTAGCCACCCTTGTAAAGTGGCCCGATACCCCACAGCAGGCGTGACCAGCCTTCCATAAGGGCAACACGTGAGCTGTAATGTGCGTCACTGTTTCCAACAAAAAGGCCGCCACCTTCGAGCACCAGCTGATCCTTGCATGGCTCAAGCATGGTAATAAGGGCCTTTGCCACATCATCCCTTGTCTTCAGCGGATTTTTCGTAATTGGCAGATCAAAACTTTTCATGGTCTCTCCTTCACTTTGTCTTATAGAAATCTGACAGCACCCTGAATGCCTTCTTATGAGTCTTCCTGTCGCTGTCTATCAGGCCTTTCCTGTTAAAGCCTTCCTGGTACCTGTTGACTCTTCTCTGGGCCCTGAAATCATAGAGGATCCATGGGGATACACCCTTGATGTAACTGCATCCTCCGATCTGGTCAACCTGCTTCTTATAAAGCAGCTCCTGCCTCTCTTCCGTCCAGAGCATATCGCTTGTTCCATGGTTTCCTGCCCTTGCGCCGGCACCTACTTCCGTTATGATGACAGGCTTATCCGGATTGGAGTTCCTGAGGACCCTTCCAAGCTTTGAGAAGTCAGGATTATACCATCCATAGTATTCATTGACTCCTATGATATCCAGCTTGTCAGCAAGGCGGTCATCTATCTTTTCACCGACCTCATCAACCAGGCATGCAGCGCTTACGGCCCTTGTCGGGTCATTTTCTTTCACATAGCCAGCAAGCCTGGACATGAATGAGAACCTGTCATCCGTGTCCGGATTCTCATTTCCAACAGACCAGATCACAACACTTGCCCTGTTGATATCCCTTCTCATCAGCTCTCCAAGCTGGTTCTCAGCATCCTCATATGTCTTCTCATTATTGAAGGCAATTGCCCAGTATACAGGAATTTCCTCCCACAGCATGATTCCCATCTCGTCTGCGATCTTTGCAAAGAGCCTTGTATGAGGATAGTGTGCCAGGCGGATGAACACTCCATGAAGTTCCTCTTTAACAACCCTGATGGTCTCCCTGATGGTCTCCTCATCCGTGCATTTTCCAAGATCAATGTGGTCTTCGTGCACGCATATTCCCTTCATGAACCTCTCTTTGCCGTTTAAAAGGATCTTGTCGCCTTCAACTCTGAATTCCCTGAATCCGATCCTGTCAGAAAGGCTGTCTCCATCAATTGAGAGCTTAACATCATACAGTTTTGGATTCTCCGGGCTCCAGAGCTCCGGCTTTGCCTTTATGACTGCTTTTCCTTTTGCCCCCTTATACTCAACAGTCTCATTGACTCCAAGCTCAGGAATTGAGAGGACTGCCTTACCGCTCTCAGATCCGTCAACAGTGAAATCAAGGGCGATTTCCGAATAGCCGCTTGATGGAGAGAGGCGTACGAACCAGTCCTTTATAAATGCCTTCGGAGTCCTGACAAACAGCACATCCCTGTATATTCCACCATAATTGAACCAGTCGGTGTTGGTCATAGGAACCCTTTCGTCCTGCCTTTTTGCATCTGCTCCTACGATAAGCCTGTTTGTCTTCTTCACTTTATCTGTTATCTCTACAGAGAAAGGTGTGGATGCACCGTCATGCATTGCTATGCACTCACCATTGAGGAAGATATATGCCCTGTAGGACACACCTTCAAAATGCAGGAAAACCCTCTCTCCTTCCTCATGCTTCTCATAATTGAAGGTCCTGAAATACACACCCAGATTCTCATAGAGGAACAGCTCCGGGCGCTCCATATTCCAGCAGGATGGAACCTTTATTTCATCCATGGCCTCAAAATCATAGTCACATGGCTTTTCCCTTCCCTCTCCATCGTAGCGGCTTTCCTTGTACCATGCGCCACGAAGAAGGTATTCAATCGGATCCGTATAGAAATTCCAGAGCCCGTTCAGGCTTTCTGTTTCCCTTCCATCGATTGAAATCAGCTGATCCCTTCCTACCCTGAACTTATTGAAAGGTGATCGGTAATCAAGTACGTGAATCTCAGAATTGAAATTCCCCGGTTTTGTACTCATTTTTTCCATTCTCCTTAATTTTTGTTTATGACAATTT
>CASFJV010000032.1 GCA_949295125.1 uncultured Spirochaetales bacterium | reverse complement strand
TCATATTTTGAAGCATCGTATATGGCACGGTTGACTCCAAGGGATAAGCCGCCTCCTATCGTGAGGTTTCCAGCATCAAACTGGAATGTATATCCTGTGTTGTAGCCGACAGCAAAACGGTAGTAATCATATTCCATCAGGTATCCTGTGCTTGGATAATCCTGATCCGAGGCATACCACTCATCTGCAGATCCGTAGCCAAGAGGGTATGTCTGATGGAAGCGGTCCCAGCCATCATAGTAGTCTGATCCGATTCCCCTCTGAAGGACATTCCTCCTGTTGCTTCTTTCAAATGAAACGGACACTCCGTTTGACCATCTGTGATCCCCCACCCAGTCATCGCTGAGAGAGAGGGAGATTGCCTGCGTTGTAGGGCTTAGTGTGGTGCTTATTGAAAGATCCCTTCCTGTTCCGAAAAGGTTTGTATCTGACCATGAGAGGAAGCCGGAGATCGGGAACTCATCAAGTGTCCCTCCGAATGTTGCTCCGAACTGGAGCTCCATCTGGTTACCTTCTTCTATTTCAAAAATGAGGATCAGTCCGTTTTCCTCATTTCCATTCTGTATTCCGACCCTGATATTCCTTACAAGGCCTGTGTTATAGATATTCTGCTGGCTCCTGATGATTGCATCCCTGTTGTAGATATCGCCAACATGTATTGTAAGTTCCCTTTCAAACACCCTTGGCCTTGTCTTTGTAAGGCCTTCTATCCTTATCTCCTCTATGTGGGACTGCACGCCTTCTGTGATGTAGATCGTATAGTCAACAATATTTGAACCCTCTTCAATGCTTGGAACAGGATTGATCTGGCACTGTGAATAGCCGTTGTTCTGGTACATGTTGAAAAGGTTCATATACATTGTCTGGAGTGATACAGTATCGTGGACTGAGCCTGGTTCAACATTGATGACGCTGTAGATTTCATCATCACTGTAGACGGAATTTCCATCAAGGGTTATTGTGCCAAAGAAATACTGTGCACCCTCCGTGATATGGAAAATGACGTTCACGAACCTTGTCTTATCCCCTTCCTCTGTGCTGTCAACAACCTCGACGTTGTCTATCCTTGCATCTGTATATCCGTTTGAATAGTAGAAGTTGAGAAGGGCCTGAGTGTCACTGTCCAAAGTGGACTGGACGAAATTGCCGCTGTTGAAGAAAGACCTCTGGTGGCTTTCAATCTGCTTTTCAAGCTCTTTCTGGGTGAATACAGTTGCTCCGTCAAATGTAATTGACCTTATCTTATACTGCTCCCCTTCGCTGACTGTATAGGTAATTGCCTCAGTATTGTTTTCTGCATTGTATTCACTGCTGCATTCAACGCTTGCATCCCTGTAGCCCCTGGAGTTATAGAAATCCCTCAAGAGGTCCGCATTGGTTCTATAGTCATTGGTGCTGACAAATGATCCTACTGTGTAGTTCTGGTTTTCCAGAAGGGTTCTCTGGCTTATCCTGTCATTGCCTAAGACGGTAACTGATGAAACCATAGGATTTTCAACGATATTGAACCTGATGACAAGGCTTGCCCCTGTTGTGCCTCCCCTGATTGCCTCAGCTGAGATATATTCAACCCAGTTCTGGGCATAAAGAGTATTGTACATTTCAGAGAAAAGCTCATCTGAGAAGTTCTGGTTCAAATAAGGCTGAAGGACTTCATCTGCCGTATATTCATCAACATTTATAAGTCCTGTATATTCAAAATCGGAAATTGGCATTCCAATCCACCATGTACCCTCATTTCCAGCAGTCTGGGTATCAGATCCTGCATCATCAGCAAGAAGTGAAAATGGTGCCATTATGATTATAAGCATGACTAGTAGCGCTTTAAATAAGTTTCTCATCATAACTCCTAGCAAGAAGGATAACAAAATAGCCTTTAAAATACAAATCTCTTGCTCAACGTTAAGCCAATATATCTGAAACAGCTGTCTATTGTGAGGCTTTGAGGCCTTGTAAACAGTGTTGCAGTGCATAGCGGATTCTCCCATTCAAGGGACAATTCGACATCAAGGAAGAGATCGCTTGAGAGGAATGACGAGATATTCTCATATCCGGCATCCTCTCCAGCCCTACGCTGAGCACTAAGATGGGCAAGAGCCTCAAAATAGATGTCAGGCGTAATGTATTTTCCAATATAGAGTGCAGTTCCGTCGAGATAGCGTGCCAGTGGGGAAATATTCCACCTTGCAGCATTCTGTCCGCTGAGAACTGCATCATATACCAGGTTTCCAATTATATTTGTATGAAGAGCAAATGTATCAAGATTAAGTGAATTTCTTATGGACATTTGTAGCGATCCGTCATTCTGCTGCCTTATAAGCCCCATTCTCTGAAGCACATCCACTCCTGTTGTCAGGATTGAGACAACGTTTCCGAGGTTTGTTGCAGAACCGTCAGAGTTCACGATTGCCTGGCCAAGGATGCTCATAATCTCAGAAAGATCCTTTGCCGGAGAGCTTTCAAAGGTCGGGGTGAAATTATTGAGGTCTGCTTCACGCAGTACAAGGAATATGTCTACAGGATCTCCGTCTGAATCAAATGCCCTGAGCTCTGCCCTGAGATTTATTACAGGGTCAAGAGAATTCAGTCCATTGTCCCTGAAGTTTATGTTTCCCTCCCTTATGAAGAATGAGCGCTGGAAATAATATATTTCCCCTGCCCTGAGCTCAATTGCTCCGCTGGCTCCATAGCCTCCGCTTTCATTGGTATAAAATCTGAGGAACTGGTTTTCTGCAGCACTTGCACTTATTATCGGATTTGCCCCCAGAGGGAAGATGAAGCTGTTGTTGCTTACAAGATTCAGGCTGAAGTCATAGCTTGTCTCAATCCCTGAATTAAACCACTCTGGAAGAGGATACATTCCAAGGGAAAGCTCTGTGTCATATATGTTCATTTCTCCCGTCATTGCAACAGACTCAAGGCCTCTCTGATTCAGGAAGAAATGCCCAGATACCTTTCCGACAATATCCACATTCATTGAAGACATCGGAAGGCGGAAATCTATCTCATTGCCTTCATCGATGTTCACATCGACAGTATACCTGTCAAATCCCATCTGGTCTGACAGGTAGAAACAGACCCTACCCCTTGCCTCTTTCCTTTCCCCTTCGCTGTTTATTACGCTGATGCCTGCTGGGGAGCTTTCAATGGAATTGTCCCAGACAGTGAATACGATGTTATGGGCAACAACATGCTGTCCGGGAAGCCAGAAAATCTCCATGTCAATCATATCAGACCAAAGCGATCCGTAAAGATGTATGTCTCCCGGCCTTCCTATAACCTTCAGGTCCCCGTTTGCAAGGGAATCCTCACTAAAAATTATGACAGGCATCGTATAGAAGATATTTGTTGAGTACAGGCTGAGCCCACGTATGCTTGCATCAATTTCCCATTCATCCTGAAGGGATCCTGATACATCATATCTTCCAAGCTCTCCAAGATCAGCTTTCAGGCTGAAATACATTGAAGGAATATTGAATATTCCGGAAACAAAAGATCCGTCAAAAAGGATATTGTCTCCGCGGTATGTGAATGTGCTTTCTACCGGATTTGCTGTTACTTGAGTATCGACGGCGAGATTTACAAGCCCGATTCTGCCGCTGATATCCCCTAGCCCATTACTCATCAGCCTCCTGACAAGCGTGTAGAGATTATCGCTTGGGCCAAGGTTCATTGAAGCCTCAAGGGAAAGCTCAATTGGATAATCCCTGTCTTTGTTTGCTATTGCATACCTCAGGTCAAATGGAATGAAGAGCGTTCCGCTACCTGAACTGAATGTGGATCTTGACACTCTCATTTCCAAAGATGGGGTTTCATAGCTGAAATCTGTTATCGATATCTCTTTTGAGTTAATCGATATTTCTCCGCGTGCACTCATTGGGTTAGATGGATCATCTGTGTCAAATGTAACCATTCCGGAGAATGCAAGGGAGTCAAAATCCTGTCCACGCCCCAAAAGATCGGCATTGATAAGGTTGTTTCCAAGCCCTATTCTCCTGGCATCGAAATCCTTGAGCCTGAAATAGCCTGTAAGATAGTTTTCATACGGCGTTATGCTCAGTGCAATTTCCTCCTCTGCATTTCCTGCAAAGAAAGCAAAACTTGTCCCTTCAAAATAGAATGCGAGACTGCCTTCAAGCGATGGATAGTCATCGCTTAAGACCATGATGTCATTCAGCCTTATGGCCGTGTTGTCCATATTGACAGAGAATGAGAGGCTTGGGCTTCCAGAAAGAATATATAAATTGCTTATGACCATGCTGGATGAGCTGGCGCTTATAATCTGGTCCGAAACGTCAAAGAAGAAGTCAGTCCGTCCATTGACAGATGCCCCGCTTTCCCTCTCCAGAGGATGGGGAAGCTCAAAATTATCAAATTCAATATAGCTTTCAATCACATCTCCGTAAGAGAGGAAGAACACTGCATTATCATTTGTGATGCTTATCTCCTGGTCATGGAAATTGAGGTCAACAAGGAATTCGTAACCAGTCGTACTGGTAAAAAGGTTTGCATCGCTGAAAAGGTGGTCTTCATCCTCAAAGTTGAAAAATCCCTCAAGGCTCAGCGTTCCTGCAGGAGGAATGCTTAGTGCAAAACTGTATTCCCTGCTGCTGTTCAGGTCCAGATCAAGCGTCAGGTACTCCCTCCCGCTCGACGGGTTTTCAACTCTAAGGTTTCCTGAAGGAAGAAGGTTATCAGGGCTGAGCTTGCCATTGAAACTGAGGCTTGCAAAATCAGTCATAATGCTGAAATTCCTGATTCCAATCTCATCATCAATTGCTATATCCGCTTCTGAGGATGCATCAAAGCTGAAGGATGCAAAACTGATGCTGCGGAGAGTGAGGGAATAATCCATGCCTCCCCTGTAGCCAAACCTGGAAGAGCTATCATTTTCAAGTCCTATGCTGAAAGATCCATTGAGGACTGTGCTTTCAGAAATATAGTTTTCAATAAGCGGAACATACTTTTTAATATATGGACTGAATCCGCTAAGGCTAAGCTCTGATATTCCTGCATTTGCCTTGATATCTCCATCATATGAGGCATCAAGAGTAAAGCTGTCTGAATATGAAATGCCAAGATCAGCCTTTTTGCCATCATAACTGAAGGATGCATCAAACGTATCATCAAGCATCGGCAGCTTTATATCCATGAGCTGAGCATCTGCATAACCAATCTTTTTCCCATCATAAATGATATTCAGCGAAAGCCCTGCTGATGTTCCATTGAATATCTCTTCCCCGCTTTCAAGACCGATTTCAGATGTAAGGCTTAAATCATAGCCATCACTGAAAAGGAGTTTTGCAGAAATGGAAGACATCGATGCGGATTTTAGGATTTCTTTTGTGTACGCTGAAACAAGTGAAGTGCCAATTGAATCAATGCTTAAGTCAGCTTCTTTTCCTGTAAGGGATGCCTGAATTCCTATTCCGGATATCTCCGCCTTAGGGTCTGTGCCATCAAAGAGAACGATGTCAGATACAGTCATGCTTCCATCTTTTTCACTAAGGTCATAGGAGGCAGAGAAATCCCTGATGCTTGTTGCATAGCTTCCATATGATGCGACAATAAGGGAAACTGATAGATCAGCCATATTCTCTCTCAAATCAATGCTCAATGGGTAGAATCTTGAGAAGAAGATATCTGAAACAGAAAGCTCTGCTCCAGAAACGCCTAAATGGAAACTGTATGAGGAAAAATCCATCAGCTCTGATGTTGAGAGTGTACCACTGATTCCTTGAGCATCAATGCTGTCATCCTCATTGCTTAAATTAAGGCTGTCCAAACTGAAGCTTGCACTGTACATTTTACCTGCATGGTTAATGGAGGCGCCTATTCCGTTTGCTCCTATGCTTATGCCGTTAATGATCAGATGAGAATCCTCAATGCTGACATCAGCTTTCTCAAGCATGTTTATTGTACTTGCTTCAAGATAAAGCTTTGCGTTGTTGATCCTTATATTGCCTACAGATGCGTCAATATCATCAAAAGTAAGATGGAATGAGTAATCTGAAGGCTTACCGCTTTTTCCTCTTTCTACATTATCTGCTCCAGCAGAGAACAGCTTTTTCAGGCTTTCGAGGCTTTCTTCTGGAATATTGACTGATGTACTGCTGAAAGAGACATCGAATCTCCCGCTTTTAAAGAGAAGGCTGCGCACAAATGGGATAAATGACTGAGAGAGTGTCACACTTTCACTTTCCATGAGAGTGTCCTCTCCATACTCTATCCTTATGCCATTAAGCGTGAGATGGCCTCTTACATTCTTTTGCATGCTGGAAAATGAAATATTGAATGTGCCTTCAACCTCAATGCGGTTAAGTATGCTTTCAAGAGCAATTTCTGCAGGGGAAATGGAAGAAAAGAGATATACGGCAGCCAGTGAGGCAAGTGAGAATAATAGCGCCGTGATTAAGCTGATTACCACTATTCTTATCGGTGTATGGTATTTCATTTTCCCTCTATCTTCCTATATACTCTTCCATGATACACAATTTACACTGTTTTTTCATTAATGAGGATAAGATGAACAGCATTATAAAAGACTTTATAGTCATAGAAGGGATAGACGGGGCTGGAACAACAACGCAGAAAGGAAGAATAGAGAGCTATCTTAGGGGCATCGGGAGAAATGCCGTTTCTACATTTGAACCTACGGATAAGGAGATAGGAAGGCTGATTAGGGCAGTACTGCGCTCTGAGATAAGGATGCCGGACCTCTCCCTTGCAATGCTCTATGCAGCTGACAGGGCAAACCACCTCTATGGAGAGGGCGGAATAATAGAGAATACAGAAAAAGGCAATATAGTAATCTCGGACAGGTATTTCTACTCATCCCTTGCCTACCAGAGCCTAAACCTTGACTATGGGAAAATAGAATCACTTAATGATTATCCTCACCCTGAGTACCTCATCTTCCTGGATGTTGATGTAAAGACATGCATTGAAAGGATTGAAAAAAGAGGGGAAAAAAAGGAAATATTTGAAAAGGAAAGCCTCCTTGAAAGAATCAGGGAGAACTATTTAAGGAGTTTTGAAAACCTCCCTGGCTCTGTGAAATTCCTCAGCATTGCTGGCAATAAGGCAATAGAGGAAACCACAGAGATAATAAAGGATTTTCTCAGCTTCTGATGAACATTGCATCTCCATAGCTGAAGAAGTGATAGCGCTCTTCTATTGCATGCTTATAAGCCCTCATGATGTTCTCATAGCCGGCCATGGCAGAGACAAGCATCAGCAGCGTTGACTCCGGAGTATGGAAGTTTGTAAAAAGGCTGTCCACAAACTTGAACCTATATCCCGGATGGATGAAGATATCCGTATTTCCCTCTTTCCTTGCAAGAAGTCCGGAGGAATCTGCACTTGACTCGAGGGTCCTGAGGCTTGTTGTCCCGATTGAAATTATCTTCTTTCCATCTTTCTTTGCCCTGTTGAGAGCATTGAAAGTCTCATCATCTATCTCATAGTGCTCCGTATGCATATGATGGTCCTCAATGTTCTCTGTCCTGACAGGAAGGAACGTCCCCATTCCAACATGGAGAGTCACCTCATAGATTTCAGTTCCCCTCGCCCTTATCTCAGACATCAGCTCATCTGTGAAATGGAGCCCTGCAGTAGGAGATGCCACAGATCCCTCTTTCTTTGCATATACAGTCTGGTATCTCTTCTCATCTGAAAACTCGTCCTCCCTTTTTATGTATGGAGGAAGCGGAACATGGCCAAGAAGGGAGAAGAACTCAGAGCTGATTGGAGAAGAAAAGCCAACCCTTTTTGTTCCGTCGCTGTTGCTCTCAAGGATTTCAGCGCTGACATACACTCTGCCATCTGGAAGATAGAAATCATATTTCTTTCCTCTTTTCTGCCTCTTTGATTTTGATACCATGCAGTTCCAGCTGCCATCTTCATTTTCTGAGAGGAAAAGGAATTCAACCTCCCCTCCTGTCTCAGACCTTGCAAAGGTGCGCGCTTTCCTTACCTTGCTGTTGTTGACAACAAGAACGGATGATCCATCAATAAGGGACGGAAAGTCCCTGATCATAAGATCCTCATATTCCCCTGTATGCCTATCTAAGAGCATAAGCCTGTCATTTCCCCTTTCACTGCTTGGGTACTGGGCTATAAGCTCTTCTGGAAGTTCAAAATAATAATCCTTCGTTAACATCATATCCCCGTTTCAAATCAAGGAGCTTATATGCCTTATCCGTAACGCATCGTCCCCTTGAAGTCCTTTTAAGATAGCCTTGCTGAATGAGGTATGGCTCATAGAAATCCTCAAGGCTTTCAACTGCCTCTCCAACGCTGATTGAAAGAGTATCAGCTCCAACCGGACCACCATTATAGTATTCGATTATCGTCTTAAGGATCTGGCGGTCCATCTTCTCAAGCCCGTTTGAATCTATTCCAAGCCTGGTAAGGCCTTTTTCTACAGTATCTGATGTAATGACCCCGTCCGAAAGCACAAGGGCAAAATCCCTCAGCCTCCTTAAAAGGCGGTTCGCAATTCTCGGAGTTCCCCTCGAGCAGTGGGCAAGAAGGAGAAGGGCATCATCCTCTATTTCTGCCTTGAGGATGTTTGCACTCCTTTTAATGATCTTTGCCAGCTCTTCGTCGCTGTAGAAATCTATATGGAGATTTATTCCAAATCTAGAGGCTAAAGGGGAAGATACGCTTCCAGCCTTCGTGGTTGCACCGATCAAAGTGAAGTGCGGAAGCGGAATCCTCATCGTTCTGGCTGCAGGTCCCTGCCCTATCACCCAGTCTATCTCATAATCTTCCATTGCTATGTAGAGCATTTCCTCTATTACAGGCTTGAGACGGTGAATCTCATCGATGAAGAAGACAGAGTTTTCTCCAAGGTTTGTAAGTATTCCTGCAAGATCCTTCGGCTTATCAAGTGCAGGTGCGCTTGTCATCCTTATATCCGTATTCATCTCATTTGCAATGATGCTTGCAAGTGTTGTCTTTCCCAGTCCTGGAGGCCCGACGATAAACGTATGGTCCAGGGCTTCCTCCCTCTTTCTTGCAGCCTTTATGAAAACCTCAAGGTTGTCCTTCAGTTCCTTCTGCCCCTGAAAGTCCTCCAGGTACTGAGGACGCAGGACGTTTTCATTCCTGTCTTCAGTATCCATGTACTCTTTGCGCATGAGGCTTTCGGGATTAAAGTCGGCTGCTTCTTTCACTTCATCTTCAAAATCTACTACCATCAGTTACCCTTTATGAGTGTCTGGAATATGAAATTCTCTTTCTCACTCTTGCTCTTACCAAATAATTGTAGCTCGTTTTCTTTCAGAATGCGCTCTATTTTTTCCCTGACCTGCTTTCTCTCATGACCCATCTCGACAAATGCATCCACAAGATCCTGGTATTCACCTGCCCCCTTCAATGATGGCTTTGCCTCATCAGCCTTCTCTTCAAGAATCAGCACATTCCTCAGCTGAAGTATTAGTTTCTGCGCAGTTTTTGGACCCATTCCCGGAATTTTAGAAAGCTTCTTGACATCGCTTTTATCAAGGGCCGTGAGGAAATCATCAAGCTTCATGCTTGAAAGCACTTTCAGTGCCTGCTTTGCACCTATTCCATTAACGCTTAAAAGCTCAATAAAACATCTTCTCTCTTCTTCCCGCAAAAAGCCATAGAGAAGCATTGCATCTTCCCTGTGCACAAGATAAGTCAGTATCCTGAGATTCCTTTTCTCCTCATCACTTTTGCGGAATATCTCCTCAAGATCAAGGGTACTGATCTCAATGGCATACTCCACTCCACCGTTTGTGAGAATATAGATGATGTTTTCACTGTAGCCTGTAAAAGAGCCATAAATCGCATTGTACAAAGCTAGTTCCTCCTAAGGCGCTCATCTCCTGAGTTGTTTGTAATATAGCATAAGCAGTCTGCAAGGGCATCCGCGGCATGGTCAGGGCGTGGAATCTTCTCTAGATGTAGATGGAGCCTCACCATCTCCTGTATCTGGTGCTTGTCTGCCGTTCCAGTCCCTGTAACTGCCATCTTAATCTGGAGCGGAGAGTAATAGGAGACAGGAATGCCGATGCTCATAAGCCTGTAAGTCAATGCACCAATGACTTTGGCAACGGGTACGGCGGATGTGATGTTCCTTGCAAAATAGATATCCTCCATCGAGCAGACATCCACCCTGTACTTCCCTGCAACTGATGCAATATCTTCTGCCAAAGTGTAAATCCTGTCCTGAAGCCTGTCTTTTGAATCTGTCTTGACAACACCAAAAGAAACAGGCCAGATGCGCTGCCCTTCTTTTTCAACAACGCCCCAGCCTGTTGTAGCAAGTCCAGGATCTATTCCCAGAATCCGCAAGCCTTACTCCTCTTCAAAGTCATCTGGAAGTTCAAGGTTTGTAGATACTTGCTGGACATCATCGAGTTCCTCAAGGCGTTCCACAATCTTGAGAACCTTGTTTGCCTTCTCATTGTCAAGTGTGACTGTCTGATCTGCAATCTTGTTGATATCAGCGCTTTCCTGCTCGAATCCTGCTTTCTGCATTGCCTCAAGAACAGTTGCGAAATCTGCAGGTGTTGTAGTCACTTCAATGATTCCATCATCTGTGGACACATCCTCTGCACCGTTTTCCAAAGCTGCGTCAAAGATCTCTTCTTCACTGTATTTAGAAGCATCATATGTAATGACACCCTTTGTCTGGAACATGTAGCTTACGCATCCAGTTGAGCCAAGAGAGCCACCGAGCTTTGAAAGCGTGGACCTTACGTCAGCTGCAGTCCTGTTCTTGTTATCTGTAAGAGTGTCTACGATGATTGCGACTCCGCCAGGTGCATAGCCTTCATAGGTAAGCTCGAAGAAGCTTGTAGCTCCCATCTCTCCTGTACCCTTCTTGATTGCCCTATCGATATTATCTTTAGGCATGTTCTCTGCTCTTGCCTTCAGGATGGCTGTCCTGAGTCTGGCGTTTGAATCCGGATCTCCCCCAC
The DNA here is from genome assembly GCA_949295125.1 of uncultured Spirochaetales bacterium. Classification (GTDB taxonomy): domain Bacteria; phylum Spirochaetota; class Spirochaetia; order Sphaerochaetales; family Sphaerochaetaceae; genus Ornithospirochaeta. The sequence goes on along the minus strand of CASFJV010000032.1, from coordinate 40,034 downwards.
CCATCTTAGCTGCAACTGAGATTTCCTTAATCAGTTTTGTGAATTTCTGACCGCGCTTTGCATCAAGTGCGCCTTTCTTGTGTTTGATAGTTGCCCATTTGCTATGGCCTGACATATAAACCTCTTTATTATCTTAGAATTAATTGAACCTTTGAAAATTTACCACATTGGGTTTTTATGCGTCAATAATCCGGAACAAAACATACCTATTTCAATATATTCTTTCCACACTTGTAGTAATTGATATGAAAAAACTGTATGATTTGAGAAATTTTTCCTTGGGGAGGATCGATAATCTTATGACTTCAGCATCATTTCAAATGCTTATTTCAATGGTTCTATATGTTGCTGTAGTTCTTTTTATTGGTTTCTATTTTGCAAAGAGGGCAAATGAAAGCAGTGAAAATTACTACATAGGCGGAAGAAGCCTTGGCCCCTGGGTTGCAGCTTTCTCTGCTGAAGCCAGCGATATGTCCGGCTGGCTTCTTATGGGGCTTCCAGGGCTTGCCTACTGGAGCGGACTGGCAGATGCATTCTGGACTGCAATCGGACTGGCAATAGGAACATACCTCAACTGGCTGCTGGTTGCAAAGAGACTGAGAAGGTACAGCCATGTTGCAAACAACTCTATCACGATACCAGATTTCTTTTCCAACCGTTTCCATGAGAAGAAGAAGGTTATCATGATGATTTCGTCTCGTCTTATCCTTGTTTTCTTCTGCGTCTATGCTTCATCGTGTTTCGTCACATGCGGAAAGCTCTTTTCTGCCATGTTCGGCTTTAATTACCAGGCAATGATGGTTGTTGGCGTTATTCTTGTTGTAACATACACGTTCCTCGGAGGTTTCCTTGCCGAGAGCGCATCAGATTTCATGCAGGCAATCGTCATGATACTTGCCCTTGTCATAATCCTTACTCTTGGCGTTGCAAACGCTGGAGGATTTTCTGCTGTGCTTGAGAATATCAGGAACATGCCGGGATTCCTTGAGTTCTTCAGCCTTGCAAGCCCTGTAGTTGATGAAAACGGCGTCCAGGCAGTTGAGAATGGCGTTGCGCTGTTTGGAGAGGCAGCTCCATATTCCGGGCTTTCTGCACTCTCAATGCTTGCATGGGGCCTTGGATACTTTGGCGTTCCTCAGGTTCTTCTGCGCTTCATGGCAATAAGGAAAGCTGATGAGCTTAAGAAAAGCAGGAGAATTGGAACGATCTGGGTTCTCATTTCCCTTGGCTCTTCAGTTACCATTGGCCTTATCGGAAGGGTTCTCTTCCCTACTGCACTTACTACAGCAAGCGATGCGGAGAACATATTCTCCCTTATGGCATCCAGCATGCTCCATCCGCTCTTTGCAGGTCTTGTAATGGCCGGAATCTTTGCAGCTACGATTTCAAGTTCAGACAGCTATCTGCTAATTGCATCATCTGCAGTTGCTAAGAACATATACCAGGGAATAATGAAGAAGGAGGCAACTGACAGGCAGGTAATGAAAGTCAGCAGGATCACCATGATTCTCATTGCATTCTTTGGTGCAATCATTGCACTTGATGAAAACAGTGTCATATTCACAATCGTTTCATTTGCATGGGCTGGCTTTGGTGCCACATTCGGACCTCTTATGCTCTTTTCCCTGTTCTGGAAGAGGACTACCAGGGAAGGTGCAATTGCCGGAATGCTCAGTGGCGCGGCTGTAGTGTTCATCTGGAATCTTCTTCTTAAGCCTCTTGGAGGCATTTTCGGAATTTATGAGCTTCTTCCGGCCTTCATCATCTCTTCTCTTGTAATTGTGGTTGTCTCTCTTTGCACTAAAGATGTTTCACCTGAGATCAAGGAAGAATTTGAGAGGGCAAAGACATTTGAATGCTAGATTTGTCCGGCAAGGCTTAAAAGGATATAGTCAAGAATCATGAAGCCCTGCTCGGTCAGGGCAAATGATGAGCCTGTATTCACATAATCATCAGTACTGAGCTCTTTAAGGGAGAATGTATCATCAAAAGATATGCTGAACCTTCTTAAGAGCTCATTTTTGTCTATCCCCCACTTTGTCCTGAGGCTGGTCATGACGTATTCGAGAGCTGATTCCCTCCTGCTGAGCTTTTCAAAATGGAATGTGTGATCGGCAAAATATGATCCAATGTCCTCATCAAAATGGTTTGAAAGGAATTGGCTTGAGCCTATGCTTGACTCTGCTGCAGGGCCAAGTCCTATGTACTGTCCCATTCTCCAGTAATTGACATTGTGCCTGCTGTATCTTTCCCCTTTTGCGAAATTGGATATCTCGTAATGCTCATATCCAAGCTCCTTTAGCATTTTCCAGCCGTATTCAAGGCAGTCTGCCTCATAATCCTCATCCCTGTCCTTTGCTTTAAGGAACAGTGGCGTGTTCTCCTCATAGCTGAGGCAGTAGAAAGAGATATGTCCAGGATTAAAGCCTGCAAGCTTTTCAATGTCCCTTAATATATCATCAACACTAAGATCTGGGATTGCCGTGATTAGATCGCCATTGAAGCTGATCCCGCTTTCACTGATGATTTCCAGTGCCCTCATGTTCTCTTCCAGGCTGCTGTTCCTCCCAAGGGTTTCCAGCCCTTTTGCATTGAGGCTCTGAATTCCTATCGATATCCTGTCAACATAGTCCTTCAGAAGGGAGATGCGCTTTTCCGTGACTTCTTCAGGATTCATCTCAATTGTAATCTCGTATGGCCTTTTATTTTCAGATGCTTCCTCTATAATGCTGGTAATCTCTTCATCGGCCATAAGTCCTGGATTACCGCCTCCGATAGAGAGCGTATCAAAAAAAGGGATCTCCTCTTTCAGTTTCCTTATCTCAGAGATAATGAGACTATGGTAGTCATGAATGCTTTTTACCCATTTTGATTTTGGAAGGCTGTAGAATGCGCAGTATGAGCACTTTCTGGTGCAGTATGGTATGTGTATATAAAGGGAGACAGGCAGTTCCTTGCAAAGGCCTTCCATATCACTTCCCGCTTAATATCCCAAAGTCCCTGAGAGGCCAGAACCTGAGCACGACATGCCCATTTATCTTTGACTCACTTACAGGGCCGAAATATCTTCCATCGCGGGAGTTGTCCCTGTTATCACCAAGAGGAAGGACATGGTCAGGCTTGACGTATATTCCGTTTTCATAGCTGTTAAGTGTGCTTCTTGCATTCATGTCAGCCGGATCAATCTTAGCCAAAAAGAGAGCCTTCTGATGCTCAACCTCATAAAAGTCATTCAGGTTAGAGCTCTGATCAATTTTTGAATATGCATTTCTCAGGTAAGATGGTGCACTCGCCATTATGCCTCGCTCATCATATGCAAGAAGGGCCCCATATGCCTTGAGCCATTCATAGTCTTCCATGTTCACGCTTCTGTGAGGACCCTCAGAGAGGCCGTTTGCAGCTCTGAATTCCTCTTCTTGAGCAAAGCCTGTTTCTCCTGCCACCTTGATGGAAACATTGCCTTCACTGAATTTCACAACATCGCCAGGAAAACCAACTGCCCTCTTTACATATAAGCGCTCAGCCGGAGTTCCATCCGGATTCTTATCTATGTTCACAAGAGATAATGTTCCCATGAAAATAACCTGGGAAAGGATATCGAAAAAAGGTCCCTTTGAATCATATTCAGGATTGTAGAATGTTATTATGTCATCCCTCTGCACCCGCCTTTTATCATCAAAGATCTTTGGACCTGACGGATAAAGCTCAAAGCCATATGCATTCTTAATTACAGCCACCCTGTCGCCTACATTAAGTGTTGAGACCATGCTTGGTGTTGGAATAAGGAAGAACTGGAAGAGGTACTGGTTTATTATGATTACCCAGAAGACCGCGAATATCAGGGCATCGATCCAGCTCCAGATCTCGCCAAAAAGAGTTTTTTCCTTTTCCTTGCTGTATGCTTTCTTTCTCTTTCTTTTAGTCAGATAGCGCTCTGTGCTTCTTTCGAGAAAGGTTAAAAACTTATCCATGCAATTGAAATTACACCAATAATTCTTTGTTGACAAGATAAGACTTAGATTATTATGTTATTTGCTATGAGGAAAAAGATCGAACTGCCTGAGGTTGAACCTGTAAAGCTTGAAGCATTCCACGGGATCAGGCCGGGCTATATCATACTTTCAATACTTGTTATTGCAATACTTCTTTTTTTCTTCCTTCTCTTCATGCTTCCGGGCATAGTGAACGGAGGAAAGCATGTGTCATTCACTTCCAACATCACGAACGTTGGTGTCTACATGGATGGCAAATACCTGGGCTCGACAACCGGATCGAGGTATTTCATCTCATCAGGAAACCATAGCTTCCGTTATGTAAAGGATGGCGTGACACTGTATGATGAGGATATTGAGATCTCCCATCCAGTGTTCTTCACACTCTTTTTCCACCGCTCTGAGGAGATAAGCATAACGGCCTCGAACTCTGATGAGCTTGAGAACGCAATAAATGCTGAGTTCATGAAAAATGTCTCAGCCTGGTCAAAGGTGACATCATTCAATGATGTGACATCCCTTCCTCCCCTTTTTAAAGGCTATGCAGAAGACATAAGCGCCCTTGGCATTCCTCTTGACCGGGATATCTGGAAAAGAGCCATTGCCCATATTTCTTCTGCTGAAATGTACAGCGATTATGAAGAGGCATGCAGCATCCTTGGCATTGAGAAAGAAATCGATGCATCCGTTTTCTCTGAGGATGGAAATGAGGAGAGGAATTATGTCCACTCTTCCATAATGCCCGTTAAGAATGGAGATTTCTATTCATACGGAGAGACTTCTGTCGAAATCGGATCATATCTTGGTGAGAGCTACCCCCTGATAAACGAGAAAAGGATTTCTGTCTCTGTTCCAGCTTTCTCCATTTCCTCCAGGCCAGTGAGTGAATATGAATATGCCTTATTTGTAAGTGAGAATCCTAAGTGGGCTCTCTCCAATAAGGATAATCTCATAAAGGAAGGGCTTACAGACGAGTACTATCTTAACGGAATCAGCCTTTCCACAGGATATGAGAGCATCAGGCCTATCAGGAATATAAGCTATTATGCAGCTCAGGCTTATGTGGAGTGGCTCTCTGAAAAAGATGGTGTTTCCTACTCCCTTCCCAGTGAAGCAGAATGGAGTGTGGCAGCATATTCAGCAGGAAACAAGAAGTATGCATCAAGCCTCAACTGGATGGATCTCGATGAGAGTGCCCCGATGATGATGCTGGGCGGCGTCTGGGAATTCACTTTAACGGACTATGTTCCACTTATGCGCATTATGGGGTATGATGATCTCTCACTTGATGGAGATGATGTGATTGTAAAGGGCGGAAGCTACATAAATGATCCATCCAGCGTATCTGCTGACAGCGTAGGCATGATAAATAAGGCTGCATCAAGTGATTATGTAGGATTCAGGATTGTGAAACATGAGTGACAGCATAAAGCTTATCCAGAAGAACAAGAAAGCATATTTTAACTATGAAATGCTTGAAGAGCTTGAATGTGGAATGTCTCTTCAGGGAACGGAAGTGAAAAGCATAAGGGAAGGAAAATGCTCTTTCTCAGACTCTTATGTCCAGATAAAGAAAGGAGAGCTGATCCTTACCGGCTTTCTCATACAGCCTTACAGCCATGGGAATATCTTCAACCATGAGCCTTCGAGGGACAGGAAGCTTCTGGCACATGCCCAGGAGATCAAGAAGTTCCAGAGGAAGGTTAACGAGAAAGGCCTGACAATAGTTCCCCTGGAAATCTACTTCAAGGGGAATCTTGCCAAGATGAAGATTGCACTTGCCCGCGGAAAGAATGTGCGCGATAAGAAAGAGGCAATAAAAGAGAAGGACATGAAAATAGATGCCAGAAGGCAGCTCAAGGAAATGAATATGTAAAGAAAAAGCCTCAGATCCGAAAAGGTTTGAGGCTTTTTTATGGAGGCGGGGAGACTCGAACTCCCGTCCTAACAGTCCATCCGAAAACGTCTACGAGGCCTAGTAATGCTTCTTATTTCCTCCAAGCCTAGGCCGCATCACAAGCGTTGGCATGAAGTAGTATCCTAAGCGTCCCTTCCAAACGGACACAGATTAGAAGGCAAGCCCTGTTTTGTGATGGCTTTATCCAGCTTCAGAGCGGCATCTGGAAAAGCCATGCTGCGTTAATTAAGCAGCAAATGCAAGAGTTTCGACGTTGTCGTCTTCTTCTTTCTTTGCAGTTATTTTTTTGTGCCGGTTTTACAAGTCAGCTCTTGGCCCGCAGTCTCCGACCTGGTAAAGCAAGTCGAAACCAAAACGCCCCCGCGCTTATGGCAACACTAAATATAAACAATCGGATGAAATGCAGTCAAGTGATAACTGGCTAGAGTGCGCTGATGAAGGAATCGAAAGATTCAAAGAAACTCCCCAGATCCCTGTATCTCAGCCTTGCATAGCCATCAAGGTATGTATCATCCCGGTTTACAATCACGATATCCCTGCCCTTTCTTGCAGAAATATAGGGAAGGGATGCAGCTGGATTCACTACAAGTGATGTTCCCAGCACAAGAACAAGGTCTGCATTGTAGAATGCATTCTCTGCCCTGCCTAGTGTTGTACTGTCCAATGCCTCGCCATAGAAAACGATATCCGGCTTGATAACTCCTTTGCAGGAGCAGAGAGGGAGCCTTCCTTCATGCACAGCTTTCGATATCTCATCATATTCATGGTAGCTGTTGCAGTTCATGCAGTATCCCCTCTTAAGACTTCCATGAAGAGGAAAGACTTTCCTGCTTCCCGCCCTTTCATGGAGGAAATCGATGTTCTGCGTGAATATTCCCTCAGTAATGTAGCCCTTATCCTCCGCTTTCTTCAGGCTCTTATGGATTATGTTCGGCTCTTTTCCCTCGATATTGTACCAGTTATCCTTCGCCCAGGAATAGAAGATATCCGGATGGGCTTTGAAGAAATCAATATCAAGTATGTCTTCAACCCTCATATGCCCAAAGTCCTTGCTGTATAGGCCATCAGAACTCCTGAAATCAGGAATGCCTGAGAGCGTGGACACTCCTGCCCCTGTAAGGACTACCTGCCGTTTAGATTTACTGAACAGCTCAAAGAACTCATCATACATCTTCTTCAACTCCACGGAATGTGTTTCCATTAAGCTCAGTCACATACACATTGACCATGTCTCCCGCCTTATGGCTTCTGCCGGGCCTGAATGAAACCATATCATTATGTTCACTGTATCCTAAAAGGCGCGATTTATCATCCCTTGTCTCTCCCCTGACCAGAACTTTCGTCCGGAATGGAAGCATTGACTCCTTTATTTTCCTTGCCCTTTCAAGCTGCTCGCTTATCAGGCGCTCAAGCCTCCTTATCTTCTCTTTTTCCTCAATCTGGCCATCCATCCTTGCACTCGGCGTTCCCTCTCTAGGATTGTAGTTATACATGAAAGCTTCAGTGCATCCCATTATTTCCATCATCGAAAGGGTCTCTTCATACTCCTCTTCCGTCTCAGTCGGGAAGCCGACCATGACATCCGTGGAGAATGTAAGACCAGGTATCCTTGCTCTCATCTTCTCTACAAGATTTATGAAATCCTCTCTTGTTGTCTTCCTGTTCATAAGCTGAAGGATCCTTGTGGAGCCTGACTGCATAGGAAGATGGATATGGGAGCAGATCTTCCCACGCTCACGTATTACGTCAATCAGGTGGTCTGAGAAATCTTTTGGATGCGGCGACTCAAAACGCACAAATTCTATATTGCCTAAATACGGATAGATAATTTCAAGGAGGGCCGGGAAATCTATATGCCTGGACTCATACTCAGAGCTGTAGCTGTTCACATTCTGGCCTAAAAGCGTTATCTCCTTGACACCTTTTTTCTCAAGGAACCTTATCTCATCAATAATTGATTCGACACTCCTGCTTACCTCCCTTCCCCTGACATACGGGACAATGCAGTAGGAACAGAAATTGTTGCAGCCATTCATTATAGGCACATAGGATGAAAAGGATCCCTCTTCATAGTACGATGAAAGGAAATCATAATGATCCTTCTTTTCAAGCTTTCTTGAAAGGATGAACTTTGGAATTTCCGTCTTTTCATTCGTTCCGATTACCGCATCCACGTATGGAGCATCTTTCTTCAGATCATCCTTAAGCCTTTCTGCCATGCATCCCGTCACAATTATCTGCAGCCTGCCATTCTTTTTCCTCTTAACCGTGCTGAAAAATCCAAGACGTCCCCAGATCCTGTTCTCCGCTGTTTTCCTGACAGAGCAGGTATTGAGGATAACAGCATCTGCTTCATCTGCATTCTCTGTCCTCTCAAGGCCTTCGCCTTTCAATAAAAGCTCAATTGCTGCACTTTCAGCAGTGTTGAGCTGGCATCCATATGTTTCTATCAGGTATTTCACTTGGCTCTCCTTAATGCAGCTTCATATGTGTTTTCCATAAGCATCATGACAGTCATCAGCCCTACTCCTCCAGGAACAGGAGTTACTGAGCATTCCGTTTCCCTGAAAGAATCATAATCAGCATCTCCTGAAAGGTAGAATCCCTTCTCCCGGGAAGGATCGCTGATCCTGTTGACGCCGACATCTATTATGACAGCATCATTTTTCACATATGAAGAATCTATTGTTCCCGGCCTTCCAGTTGCAACGATAACAATATCTGCATCCATGGTATAATCCTTTATATTCCCAGTTTTTGTATTGCAGACAGTCACAGTGGCATCCACCCCTTTCTGCATTAAAAGCATTGCCATGGGCTTTCCTACTATATTGCTTCTTCCTATCACCACAGCTTTCTTTCCCACTGTTTCTATACTGTAGTACCTGAAGATCTCCATAATGCCTTTGGGTGTGCATGGAACATAGCATGGCTGGCCAAGGCAGAGTGATCCTACATTGACAGGGGAAAAGCCATCAACATCCTTTTCAGGTGCAATTGCGTTTATAATCTTCCTCTCATCTATATGGCCTGGAAGAGGAAGCTGGACCAGTATTCCGTCAACATCCTCCCTTACGTTCAGCTCATCAATTAATGCTAATACCTCATCCTCTTTGGCATCTTCACTAAATCTATAATCAAAATGCATAAAGCCAAGACGTTCGCATGCCTTCTGCTTATTGCTGACATAAGTCATGCTTGCCCCATCATTTCCAACTAATATAACAGCAAGAGAAGGTGCTCTATTTCCTTTTGCAATAAAGGAATCTGTTTTTATCTTCAGCTCTTCTTCAACTTTCTGCTGAACTAATTTGCATCCAAGTCTTTTCATAAATACAACTTTTACATTATTTGACTCTTTTTAACAATTGGATTTGTAAATAATCGGAATTTCCTGTAGACTCTCAGAAGGAGTTTATAATGAAGAAACTATCATTAATCTTACTTCTTGCACTTTCCATCATAAGCGGTGCATCTGCCCTTCCTTATTATGATACAGGCAGCCAGATGTTCACCATTAATGTAGGTGCGGCAATTCCATTCTTCACATACAATGGATTTGATGACAAGGTTTACTTTGGTCCCGGTACAAACGTTCCTGGGGATGAGCCACAAAATATGAATGAATATGTTGGAGGTGTAGGATCAATATCCTACCAGGTCTTCGTCAGCCCTTACTGGGCACTCGGAGGAGAGCTTGGGTATCAGTTCAACTATGCCGGTGTGAACAATATCGGCTCAAATGTTCCAATCATGTTCAAGGTTTCGGCATATCCGGTTCAGACAGGCCTGTTTGACCTTCCAATCTCACTTGGCATTGGAATGAATTACATCAGCTTCCAGGATGACTCAAAGCTTTCTTTCTCTGCAAAAGTGGAGTTTGGCGGTATGTTCTATTTCAATGACGAATGGGGACTTGGCGTTCTTGCCGGTTTCCATTTCATTCCTGAAATCTACCTTACAGAAGAAAGGAGCATTTACAGCGCAATAAAGGCTTATGCTCCAATTACTGTCAGCGTTGCGTACAGGCATTAAAGGATAAAAAATGAAAAAATACTTACTTATACTGTTATCTATATTCCTGGTTTTATTTTCTTCTTGTAATCCTGACTCAAACACTTCAATATTCTATGACATGCTTCATGCTGCCCCTACCAGTGATTACAGGATAAACACTTATGTAGGAGACTATTCAGATAAAGAGATAGTGCTTGGCACTGATCTTGGCATAATATTATATGATGTATCAAAAGATACAGATAAATACACAGTGCTTGTTGGACCTGTTGCAAGGCCGCAGTTCCTTGTAAAAGATGATAATGACTCAATATATGTCGTCTATTATGAGCAGAATAACGGTCAGTCTCCTCAGCTGAAAGCTGCTGATATTGCTTCCCTTCTTGATGATGCAGTTGAGGATGTAATTATTGATAATATCACTTTAAGCATTGTTGGCTGTACCGTTTCAAATCCTGTTATCACAAACTTCTATGCAGTTCATTCTCAGGGACCATCTGGCAACTCCATATCTTACACAGCGCAGATACAGGAAGATACGCCAGACAGCAATTCAGCTTCTAGGAGCATAGAATTCTATATGTTCTCTGACAGTCAAATCTCTTTTGATGGCAGTGCAATTACTATTACCCCATCCTACTCTGCTTCCGCAACATCAACATATGAAGTTGCTCCATATATTGTAGGTGATGGATACATTGCATATATTGATGCAAATGAAAGCTATTATAATGTTTATGATATCAGGAACGGAGGGCAGATATCATCTGGATCAAGCAATTATGTTGCACGTAACACAGATGAGGAAATAATCGCATATTTCAGAGAAGATTATAATGGCTATGACATCATGGCTGATAACAGCGGAAACGTCTTCACAAGGACTAGCGGAGACAATAAGGATGCAGAATGGACTGATCAAGGTGATTTCGGTTCATTCCCGCTTGATAACAGGAGAGCTGCCCTTTCCACAGAAATTAACGGCTCTCTCTATATTGGCTATAAGTATGGCCCTGAAATCCTGGAAGTTTCAACTAATGATGAAAATAAGCTCAGCCTCAGGGCAACGGATGTAAGCGCTGTAAATGATGAAGATATACTTGGAATAAAGTATTACAATGATAATTACTATGTTATTACCGAGCAGTCTGAAGTCATCAGATGCGCATTAAACTAGAAATATCAAAAAGGCCTCGGAAAAAATCCGGGGCCTTCCATTTCAGCTCTCAAGAACCTCATGCAGTATCTTCCTTACTTCTTCATCCTTATATACTTCATCCACTTCGTCGTGAGTAAGTCCAATGAACTCATGGCATGTATAATGAATCCATCTTGAATCGCTTTCCCTTTCAAGCACATGCTTGCGGCACCAGTAATCGGGCTGAATAGGCAGTGCAGGCTTATCCTCGTAAAGCTTCACTTTATAGTCATAGACAGCGACCTTAATATTTTTCCTTGGAATTCCTGCTTCCATTAAAGTCTTTACAAGCTCATTGACAGTCATACCGGTATCAAAGATATCATCAACGATAAGGACCTTGCTGTCACTCTTCAAAGCCTTGGGACTTACAGTCCAGCCATCTATATCCACATGGTTTGAATGTTCCCTTACATCTCCATAGCTTCTTGCTACAACAGCCGCATAGAATACCGGCCTCTTATTTTCCTTGAGTGCGATAAGCTTATAGTATTCGCTCATCACATTTGCCATATATGCACCACCGCGCAGTGAATCATATATGATGTCAGGAACAAAACCATCCTCCTTATGCATCCTGTAGACAAGCTTGAGTGCAGCATCTCTGATCATATCACATGTGATGAATTCTTTTTCGCTCATTCTTCCTCCAATGGTAATATTAAATTTTACTCTAAAATCAACAGTTTATGAAAGCAAAAAATAAACCATACAGGATTTTCTGCATGGCTTCAGCAATTGAGAAATACCAAACTTAGACAGTCATTATCTCAGCACCGTTTTCAGTGATGGCAACCGTATGCTCCCAGTGGCATGCAATAGACTTGTCCCTTGTTTTTACTGTCCATCCATCATCTAGCACATCAATCTTCCATGTTCCCATGCTGATCATTGGCTCAATGGCAATCACCATGCCTTCCCTGAGCTTATTGTTAGGGTTCTTGAGGGATACATAGTTATATACCAGAGGATCCTCATGGATTGCAAATCCAACGCCATGTCCGCAGTAGTCACGGATTATCCCATAGCCATAAGGGGCACAGGTATCTTCAACTGCCTTTGCGATATCATGAAGGCGTGCACCTTTCCTATTTGCCGCATCAATTGCATTATAGAGAGCTTTTTCAGTAACAGCATTCAGCTGATGCACTTCCCTGCTCACTTTTCCGATTTCATAAGTATGGGTGCTGTCAGAAACGAATCCCTTGTATTCAAGCGTGATATCAACAGAAACAAGATCACCATCCTTGAGAATCTCATGTTTTGACGGAATGCCATGGATTACAGTGTCATTAACGGAAATGCAAGTGGCATTCGGATACCCCATATAACCAAGGCATGAAGGAATTGCATGATGCTTCTTAATGAAATCAAGACAGATCTTATCAACATCATAAGTGCTCATTCCTTCACCTATCATTCCATCAAGGTGCCTGAAAAGATCTGCAAGCAGGTGGCCGCTGGTCCTTATTCCTTCTATCTCCTCCCTATTCTTAAGTTCAATCATATCAGTTGAAATCCTTTACAAACGTATCAAGTATTCCGTTTATGAAACGGTAGGAAACGTCATTTGAGAGGCTCTGGCTGAGCTTTACTGCCTGGTCAATGATGATAGTCGGATGCGTATCCTTTAGGTTTTCAATCTGGAAGAAGGATATGCGGAGGATGTTCCTGTCAACATAATCTATCTTCTCAAGAGGCCTGTTGATGCTGTATGTGGCAATCAGCTTGTCAAGATGCTCCAGATTCTCCCTTACCCCCTGGATTAGGTAGCGGGCAAAAAGAACGACATCCTCACCAAGATCCGCCATCTCCTCTTCTGTCATTCCAGGAAATACGCTCAGGTCAACATCACTTTCAAGTTCATTATTGAAATCCAGGCTGTATAAGGCCTGAACTGCAATCTGACGGGCTAAACTTCTACCTGTATTCATAACTTCTCCACTAGGATACTTACAGCAATTTGCTGCAAGAATAATAAAAGGCAAGAGCTAAAATAGTCCTCTGCCCTCTAAGCGCACGGATATTGCCCTTTTAGCCTCCTCCGTGCAGGAGTCATTGGCCCTGCATGCCATTGCCAGCCGGCTTGCTTTCTGGGAGTTCTATTCAAAGTGCCAGGCATAACGGCAAAGTCAAGCATTCGTCATTAAAGCATGGCACATTTCCCTGCTGTCAGCAGGGAATAAAGCTTAAGCCTGCCCAGCAAATTGCTAGTATATCCTGATCCTTGCCTGGCTCCTGAGTTCTGAGATCAGGTCATTCAGGGAATTTGCCATGACAGTGTTTGCCTCATTCTGTGCAAGAACCTGCCTGATATAATCCCTGACAGTCATAGTGTCTTCCGGACTGATCCTGTCATCAAGCTCAAGGATCCTGCCGTCATTATGGACACTTACTTTCACTATATGGTAACCGAGATTTGACTCAAGCATTCCAGAAATCTCACCCGCATTCATAGCTACAACAGTATCGACAAAAGCATCCCCGAGCCCAGCTCTTGCAGTTTGGTTATCAAGTGTGAGCCATCCGATATCCCCTCCGATGCTCTTGCTTTCATCCTGGCTGTACTGCTGAACTGCAGCCTCAAATGTAAGTGAGCCATTCCTGATCTGCTCAGCAACATCTATAAGAAGTGCGGCATTTGCCTCATTCTCATCTGCATTATCGCTTAGAGGAATGAAGATATGTGCGAGCCTCACATTCTCAGGGCTGTAGAAGCTCTGCCTGTTCCTCCTGTAGAAAGTATCGATTTCGCTGTCGCTTATCTGAAGGGAATTGAGGCTGTTCTGTATCTCATCACCCTTCTGCTGAAGGAGGTACTGGTTTACAAGAAGCTGCTCCCTAGCACTTTCCCTATAGTCAGAATAGCTCATTCCTGTCTGGCTAAGCACAATCTGCTCATACTGCTCATCAGTAAGGCTCTGTCCAACCTGCTGCTCAATGCTTGCCCTCTGCTGTGCCATTGCCTGGTCAAGCATCTGGTCAGTAATCTCTATTCCATCACGCTCAGCACCCTGCAGGAAGACCTCATCATTGATCATGATATCAAGAACCTGCTCTTCTGTTACGTTTGCACCAGCATCCTGGTATTCCTTAACTCTTGCATCAAGTTCATTCTGCGTGATTGCCCTGTTCCTTATGAGGTTGACAGTTGCAGCAGGTGCTCCAACAAGAGTGCTGCCTCCTCCAAGAGGAGCTGCGAATGCTGACAGCGTGATTATAGATATTACAAAAGATACTATTAACTTCCTGAATTTCATATGCTACCTCCTTTCCAGACGGAAATGCTTTCCCCTGAGCTCTGCATCACTTTCCTTTGTGATCACTTCACTGAGTGTCAGGAACATTCCTTCCGACTCCATTATTTTCATCAGATTCTGAAGTGCAGCATTGCTCCTAATGCCTGCTGTTATTACTGCAATGCATCGTTTTCCGCCTGCCCCTGGCACTTCACGCAGATATTTTCTGACCTGATCTGGAATTTTCGAACTGAGTATTCCATTAGCTTCAGTCACGACAATAATGAAGTCGTATGATGAAAGGCGTGCATCTGTATCAAGATATGCATTCAAAAGCCTGACCATATGACCCTGTCCTTCGAGACCTTTTGCCAATGCTCTGCTGATTTTCTCCTCTTTTTCTGATTCCCTGCTCTTTCCTGCATAGATTATTGCGGTATTCAATTTTCTATCTCCTTAGAGAAAAATATAAGCCGGCCAAGAGGTATAATCAAGGTCGGCTTATCAAAGGGAACTTAATTTGCGCTCTCTACGGTATCTGTATTTACAGTATCGCTCTCGAGCCAAGTTGTTCCAGCTGCAGTCTGAGCCTGCTCCTGTCCATAAGCAACAACATTGTCGCTTGAAGGCTTGTTGCATAATGCTACAAGCAGGGCAAGAACCATGAAAGCTACAGCCAATATAGTGGTTGCTTTTGTAAGGAACTCTGGAGAAGATGCTCCAAATGCACTCTCACTGTTTCCTCCGAAGATACCACCAAGACCTGTGCTGTTTTCATTCTGGATTGCAACCATGAAAATCAGAAGCAGGGATACAATAATGAAAACAACCAATAGGATAATACTTAAAACACCCATTACACTACTCCGCTTTTTTATTTGTCAAAAGTAAGGATTGGGAGGAAATCATCAACGCTGAGGCTTGCTCCGCCTACTAAAGCGCCGTCAATATTTTCCTTAGCCATCAATGCCTTGACGTTATTTGCTTTAACAGAACCACCATACTGTATAATGAGTTTTTCTGCAATATCTTTGGAGTATAAAGATTCAACAGTCTTCCTGATAAATGCATGTGCGCTGTCTGCATCCTCAGGTGTTGCAGTCTTGCCTGTTCCGATGGCCCAGACAGGTTCATAAGCAATTACAACACTGCCCATTTCCTCTGCCTTGACATCTTTTAGTCCAACTTCAAGCTGTGCCTTAAGAATTTCCTCAAGCTTGCCAGCTTCCCTCTCTTCAAGTGTCTCACCTACACAGTAGACAACTTCCATATTATGGGACAAGGCAAGAAGGATTTTCCTGTTTATGCTCTCATTTGTCTCTCCATAGTACTGCCTTCTCTCGCTGTGGCCAAGAATTACTGTCTTCACTCCGAGATCAATGAGGAAAAGCGGGGAAACCTCTCCAGTATACGCACCCTTGTCATGATCTGCCATATTCTGTGCAGCCACGATTATAGGACTGTCCTTCAGTACATCCATTACAGCAGGAATGGTCACAAATGGAGGTGCAACCATCATCTTGACATCTGCTTTTGCATCTTTTACTGCCTCAAGCAGGGAAGAAGCATATGCCCTTCCCTCACTTGGACTCATATTCATTTTCCAGTTTCCTGCGATATAAGGCTTTCTCATCTTATTTCTCCAGAGCCTTGATTCCAGGAAGTGTCTTTCCCTCAAGGAATTCAAGTGATGCGCCACCGCCAGTTGAAACATGGCTGATCTTATCTGCAAGACCGAACTTGTTGATTGCAGCAACGCTGTCACCACCGCCAACTACAGATATTGCATCGCTCTCTGCAAGAGCCTTTGCAACCTCTCCTGTTCCCTTGCTGAATGCCTCAAACTCGAATACACCCAGTGGTCCGTTCCAGACAACGCTCTTTGCCTTCTTGATCTCGTCAACGATCATGGCAACTGTCTTTGGTCCGATATCCATTCCCATGAGATTTTCTGGAATATCCACAGAATCAACAGCAACAGGTTCTGCTGTCTCGCTGAACTCCTGAGCGCATACATGGTCAACAGGAAGAATAACCTTTACACCCTTCTCCTTTGCCTTATCGAGGAAGGCCTTTGCTGTCTCCTGGTAATCTGGCTCAAAGAGGCTCTTTCCAATCTCGTGTCCTTCAACCTTGAGGAATGTGTAAGCCATTCCACCACCGATAACAACTGTATCACATGTCTTTACAAGTGACTCAAGAACTGTGATCTTGCTAGAAACCTTTGAGCCTCCGATAACAGCAACAAATGGCTTATCCGGATTCTCAAGAAGCGGAGCCATGAATTTGACTTCCTTCTCAATGAGGAATCCAGCATAGGATGGAAGATAGTGTGAAACTCCCTCTGTAGATGCATGAGCCCTGTGAGCTGTTCCAAATGCATCATTGCAGTAAAGGTCTCCATAGCTTGCAAGTGTCTTTGCAAACTCAGGATCATTTGCCTCTTCCTCTTTGTAGAACCTGACGTTCTCAAGAAGGAGGACCTCACCCGGCTTTAATGCCTTCACTTCTTTTTCAACCTCATCTCCGATTACATCCGGAGCAAGCTTTACAGGCCTTCCGAGAAGTGCTTCGAATTCCTTGGCAATTGGTGCCATTGAGAAATCCGGATTCTTCTGTCCCTTTGGCCTTCCAAAGTGTGACATGACAACCAGGGATGCACCCTGGTCAAGAATGTACTTGACTGTAGGAAGTGCAGCTTTGATCCTTGTTGCATCTGTTACCTTACCTTCCTTCAGAGGTACGTTGAAATCAACCCTGATCAAGACTCTTTTACCTTTTAGATCAGCATCTTTAATTGTATTCAGTGTCATAGTTTATTCTCTCCTATTACAAATAAAGCCTGCCAATAGCGGCAGGCCCTTATCCAGACGTAGCCGGATCAGAAAGTCGAGGTAAAATTAACCGTTTACCTTCTTCATGTATGTGATGAGATCAAGAACCTTGTTGGAGTATCCAATCTCGTTGTCATACCATGAAACAACCTTTACGAATGTGTCTGTAAGTGCAATACCTGCCTTTGCATCGAAGATAGATGTCCTTGTATCTCCGAGGAAGTCAGAAGAAACAACTGCATCTTCTGTATAGCCAAGGATTCCCTTGAGCTCGCCCTCTGATGCTTCCTTCAATTCTGCACAGATTTCGTCGTACTTAGCTGGCTTTGCAAGGTTTACTGTGAGGTCTACAACAGAAACGTCAAGAGTAGGAACACGCATTGACATACCTGTGAGCTTTCCATTGAGTTCAGGAATAACCTTTCCTACAGCCTTTGCAGCACCTGTTGATGATGGGATGATGTTGCCAGAAGCAGCCCTTCCACCTCTCCAGTCCTTCATTGAAGGTCCGTCAACTGTCTTCTGAGTTGCAGTTGTTGAGTGTACTGTTGTCATAAGTCCATCTACGATGCCAAACTTGTCATTGAGAACCTTTGCAATTGGTGCAAGGCAGTTTGTTGTGCAGGATGCGTTTGAAACAAACTGTGTTCCCTTTACATAGCTCTTCTCGTTTACGCCAACAACGAACATTGGAGTGTCATCCTTTGAAGGAGCTGACATAACAACATACTTAGCACCTGCGTTGATGTGTGCCTGTGCCTTTTCCTTTGTAAGGAAGAGTCCTGTTGACTCTACAACATACTCAGCACCTACTTCATCCCACTTAAGTTCGTTAGGATCCTTGCAAGCTGTAACGCGGATCTTCTTGCCGTTAACAATAAGAAGTGACTTCTCTACGTCTGCCTCAATTGTTCCATCAAATGCGCCATGCATTGTATCGTACTTGAGCATGTATGCGAGATAGTCTACTGGGCAGAGGTCATTGATGCCTACAACTTCAATCTCTGGGCGGGACATTGCTGCGCGGAAAACGAAGCGTCCGATTCTTCCGAAACCATTGATACCGATTTTCATTATTTTTCTCCTTCTAAATGGTTTTCACCAATCGATATTATTATATCTTTTTTTCCAATAGTGAAAATACCACTTTTTACTAAATAAGTAAAGTTTTTTCTCCTTGAAGAGCTAACTAGCAGAGGGATTTGAGGATTTCCTCCTGCCTGATGAGCATTTTTTCTGAAGCAAAATCATTTGTAGCATGGTCATAGCCCATCAGATGGAGCAATCCATGGAGTGTAACACGCCTGAGCTCCTCAGATGGATCAACATTGAACTGCCCGGCATTGCGCATGACGCTGTCAATGCTGATGAAGATGTCTCCTGCATCTTTTTCCTCCCCTTCCGGATTTGGAAAACTGTCATCATCATCCAGGCGGAAGGTAAGGACATCTGTAGCTTCATCCTTATTCCTGTACTCCTTATTGAGTTCCCTTATCTCATCATCACTGATGAAATTCAGGGAAAAACTTTCATTGAATGAGAGTATGGAAAGGAACTTCCCAATATCTTTTTCAAGCTCTTCAACATTCACTCTCCCTCTCTCACTATCGCTGATGCTTATTTCGAACATATCACTCCTTATCGTATTCAATTCTCTGATGGTCCCTTCCTACAAGAGACCTGATGAAAGTATCCTTTATCTTCATAAGGTCAGTGAGCGTCAGCTTGCTCTCTGCCATCTGGCCATGGTTTATCTTGCTGATGATGATGTTCATTATCAGCCTGTCATATTTCTGGGTGTTTGGATTCTTGAGTGTCCTGCTGGCAGCCTCAACACAGTCGGCAAGCATTACAATCGCACTTTCCGGAGTCTGGGGAATATCCCCGTTGTACCTGAAATCCTCCTCCCTGACGGACCTTCCCGCATCCGGGCTGTTTTTCTTCGCCTCATTATAGAAGTACATAATGATGTCATTTCCATGGTGCTGCGATATTATATCAAGCACTTCCTGGGGCAGCCCTATCTCCCTGCCCTTCTCAACTCCAAGCTTGACATGGCTTTTGATTATTGCGGCAGAGAGGTTGTTCTTAAGCTCATCATGGGCATTGGCCTTTCCTCCCTGGTTTTCAATGAAATATTCAGGATGCTCTGCCTTGCCGATATCATGATAAAGTGCTCCCACCCTGGTAAGCTCTGCATCAGCTCCAATTTCCTTGGCAGCAGCATAGCTCATGTCTGAAACGTTCCTTACATGGTTGAACGTGCCCTGGGCAACCTGGCTGAGCCTGTTGAGTGTCGGAGTATCGGTATAGGAGAGCTCATGAAGCCTGAACTGCGTCGGAAGGTTGAAGAACTTCTCAAGAAGGGGAAGTGCAACAGATACAAAGATGAATGTGAAGATCACATTGAGCGCCATGAAGAGTATGTTATGGGCAAGGATATCGTAGCTGTAGCCATTGATAAGAGAGAAGACTGCCATGGCAAATGCTGAAATAAGTGCTGAGTACAATGCCTCATAAATCACATCCAGGCGGTTCGTACCCTTCCTGACAAAAAGAACTGAAGAAATTGTGACGATCAGGAAAAGGAAGAAAGTATACTTGTTGGATGTCGGAAAGAGCATGGAAAAGCCAGCTGTAATTACGCCGACGGAAAACCCGATCCTCCTTTTGTTGGTGATGCATGTAAAGAGGACTGGAAGGATGAAGAACGGCAGAAGCGGATCCACCTGTATCCTCTGGTGGTTTGTAAGCAGGTACCTCATTACAAGGTAGCTTGAGGCAAGTATTATGAGCATGCCAGAAAGAAGCATTACAGTATAGAGAGGCACCCTGTACCTGTACTGTATTGTGGTTGCAAAATAGTAGACTCCACCAAGAAGGATAATGAAAAGGAATATGAAATTTGCAATCAGCGTAAACGGAGAGAAAGTTATCCTGAGGCTGTTTATCTGATCGATGATCCTGAGCTGCTGCTCAGTGATGATCGTATCCTTTGCGATTATCAGATCCCCTTCATTAAGCCTTATGGCAACTGGAACTGTTGAGTTTGATGCCTCATCCCTTAAGTTAGAAGTGGTAAGAGCATCATATTTAACATTTTCCTTTATCAGGAGCTTTGCAGCTCTTGCTATCAGGATAACGGCATCGTCTCCTGCGTTCCTGTAGTTATCAAAGCCGTAGTTGATTGCATATTCATATACATCATCATATGTCAGGGCATTCTCAATGCTGATTTCCCTGACTGCGATATTATAGTCCTCATCCAGGCTCTCGTAGGATATCATGCTGTAGCCTTCCTTCTCCGACTCAAGAAGATCATCTACCGAGAAAAGGCCGTTTCTGATCAGCGCCTCCATGACTTCAGAGAGTATGCTGAGCGCTACATTCCTTACATCCTTGCCAAGCTCCATAAAGTCAAACGTGACACTCTCGTGGTCATAGATTCCGGCATCCCTGAGTACCTGGTAGGCTTTCCCGTCATCTGATTCCCTCAAGGCATCGCAGTACCGCCTTACTGTATTAATATTGGAGATCGAGTCTATTACGCTGAATGAATAGTAGGGATAGACAGACTCACGGGCTTCGGATCTGGCAAGATCGGTTGCCACTTCATCAATAAAGCTTACTGACTCAGGAGAATAGACATCCTCATCGCTGAGCTCTCCAGGAAGATATGTCCGGCTGAGCTCAATCTGCCTCATGGAGGAAGATGGGAGGAAAACAGGAATCAGTATGCCAGCAATTATGCATAAAAAGAAAAGGATCAGGAATGCAGTCTTCTGGCTGTTTGAGAATGCCTGCCATAAGTCCTTATAGCCCTGAGCTTTCATTATCCTTATCCTCCTCCTTCTCATATGCCCTCAGGATATCGCGCACTATCCTGCTCCTCTGGGCATCCTTACTTGTAAATTCTACTATGCCAAGCGCTTTTATTCCAGAAAGTTTTTTTGCGGCATCAAGAAGTCCTGACCTAGAGGTATCTTCGAGATCTATCTGGCTTGGATCTCCAGTGACAATCGCCTTGCTTCCCTCCCCCAGCCTCGTCAGGAACATCTTGATCTGGGACCTTGTGGCATTCTGTGCCTCATCAAGTATCAGGATGCTGTCCCTAATGCTGCGTCCCCTCATGTATGCAAGGGGGCTTATCTCAATTTCTCCAGCTTCCTCCATCCTCTTTATCTGGAGTGGCGGGATGAAGAATTCCATAGCATCGTAAAGTGGCCTGAGATAAGGGGAGAGTTTTGCCATCAGGTCCCCTGGGAGATAGCCAAGGGATTCCCCTGCTTCTACAACAGGCCTTGTAAGGACAATTTTCTTCTTCTGTCCCGTAAGGACAAGAGAAAGGGCATATGCAATGGCAATGAAAGTCTTACCGGTTCCTGCAGGCCCATATGAAATCACAACCTCAGAGCTGTTAAGCTTCTCGATACATTCCTTCTGGGCACGGCTCTTGGGCCAGACTGTCTTCTGCATCACAGAGATTGCCATATCCTTTTCAGGCATTGACTGCCTGATGTCATCATAGGCCATCAGGATATCAGGTTCAGAAAGCATTCCCTTCACTTTCGCATCCTTTTCAAGTTTCTTCATCAGCGGATAGAAAAACTCTGCATCCGAAAGTGCCGATACGATGTTTCCCTTCAGGACCAGCTCAGTCCCAAGCAGGAGCTCGATATATGGCAGATTGCTGTCATTAGCGCCAAGGATCCTGTATTCATCCTCAAGCGTTGAAAAAGCATAAGAAAGAACCAAATCAGTTATTCCTCCAAGTATTTCCATACTGTTCCCAGCTCCTATCAATTGAAAGGTCCGGCAGGATATTCCAGCTTAGGTAAATGCTGAATTCGGGAACAAAAGTATAAACATTCTGTGATAATACAACTGAGGTTGAGTAATTGCAATGCAGTTCCCAGTCACTCATATAGTGAACTACCTCAAAAGAAAGGGATGACATGTTGAAATTTGTATTGTACCTTCCCTCCCCAAAAAGGTCAAAAGACCTAAGAAGGTCATCCCACATCTCCTTGAAGCTGAATTTTCCAGAGCTTTCATAAGCTCCAAAATTATTGTTTCCACTTGTGAAGCTCAGCCTGAAATCAAGGAATTCAGCAATGGAGAATACTATGGAAGGGGTTATGCTGAAGGATGAAGCAGCAATATTCTGCACATCAATCTTGAGGGAAGACTCTATTCCAAGGGAAAGGTATATCCTGTTTTTCCATCCCCTGATCACGATATCGCTAGCCCTCAGTGTAGCGTTGACTGTGCTCAGCGAAAGGTCATTGAACGGACCATTGAAATCCACATAGGATGTGAAATATGGAACAGTCAGGACAGTACGGAGGGATGAAACATAGTTGTCAAGTCCTGTTGCCGTGCTGTGTCCATCCCATTCAAGCTGCTCGGTTATGCTGTATCTCCTGTCCTCTGTCCTGAGGGAAAACTGTGCATCTACTTCAAGGGGATAGATGAAATTATCCCTCACATAGTCAGAGCTCTGGTACCTGAAAGAAGATGAGGCAACTATATTTTTCCCGTTATATGCCAAAGAGAGGCTGATCAGATCAGACATGAAGCTGTTTCCGCTATCCCCATCATTGAGGAAACGGTATGAGAAAGATGCCGCAAAATCCCCTATCCTGTAGCTGAATGACGGGGTGAGGCTTCCTGTCAGAGGATAGATTGTATAGCTTAATGAAGGAGTGAATGCACCAATAGATGTATCGAACGTCTTTGATAAGGCAATTGAGTGTGCACTTACATGGTCCCTGTCAAAGCTGAGGAAAGACTCATTTATCCTTTCACTGTCATCCTCGTTTATACGCTCAATTTCGTATAGGCTGTTCGTGAGTGTGTAAGTAAGTCCTATAAACGGAATTGATGCAACAATAGAGTTTGTAAGTGTAAAATCATCCGTCCAGGCAGAACTTTCCCCTTCACTGCTGCTTTCATATGTATAGGACGGAGTGATTATGCTCCTTAAATTGAAATATTCGCCAAGATCAAGTTCTGTCGTTAGCCTGAGCGATGACTCATTTGAAAATGAGGAAGAATCCCTTTCCCCCCTGTAGTAATCAATATTGTTCTCAAGGCTTTCATTTATGCTGTATCCCATTCCGATTGAATATGAGCTAGAAGTCCCACCTTCCCTGACAATATCTGAATGGAACATATCATAAAGGAGGGGATCCTTCAGGAGAAAAAGGTCGGCAGAATCCAGCTCGCTCTCATCAACGCCACTATCTTCATAAGTGAAGTTGAATATGGATCCTGAAAGGTTCATTGCAAGTTCAGGAAGGTTTATGTAATCCAGCAGATAGCCGTATTCCCCATCACTGTTCCTGCTCCAGGAGTGCCTGCTTTCTATCCTGAAGCGCGAGATGCTGAAGGATGAGAGGAAATCTGTCTGAAGAGAGGAAGGAAGTGAATACCTTATATCAGCAATACGGGAAAAAGAAGTGATTGAAGATGAGAAATTGCTTGGAAAGGACGGATTCTGCATTAAAAGCGGTTCAATGGAAAAGGCTGTAAGCCTGTTTCCAAAATCCTTCAGGACTTCACTGTCTGAATAAAAAGGTGCAGAAAGGCTTATTACAAGCCCGCTGTATGAATATGAAGCGCTGTTCTCACTGTAGTAGCGGATGTTTCCACTATTAAGGCTTGCATCCGGATAAGTCAGTGCAATTCCAGAAAACGTATCGAACTTAAGGGATTTATCAAGCAGGCTGATTGATGAATCAACTCCTGCATGAAGGCCTAAGGCAGAATAGGCATCTGCCATGACAGCAAGATGGCTGCCGCTTGAAGAGGCCCACTCCTCAAGGGGAGTAAGGTTCTCATCATTCATATAGTATGATCCCCTTGGAACCTGGCCCTCAGCATCATTTGTTCCGGTGAATACTGAGAGAAATGATGAGTCAGCACTCTCGATCCTGTCTGAGGAACCGAAGATCTCAAATGTGGTATTGAGGAATGCTCCATTTGATGAATTGAAGCCGAAACTTGGATTTCCCGTTATCCTTGATCCTGGGTAGAAGAAGAGAGGAAGATAGAACAGGGGTACCCTTCCTATATTTATCACTGCATTCTCTATAAGCATGTCAGAGCCCGGAAGCATTGTGATGCTGCTTGCAGAAATGCTTGAAAGAGGATCACTTGCACTTGTTGCTATGTAGCCATCCTCATAGATTGCCGCACCGTTTTCAAAATAAGTCAGCCTCTCGCCCACCGAATACATGTTTATGGTTTCATCATTGCTGTTTGTGCGCTCATTCACTGTCGTTGCGTTTTCAACAACAATGTTTCCCTTTTCCCAGTAGTAAGTGACGATATCTGCACTGATTTCCTGGCTGTTCCTGTCCCCCTGGCTTGAAAAAGAAACATCACCAAGGGCACTGATAAGCTTTGCTGAAGTGTCTATGACAACCTCGTCGCTTGAAAGCACCGTATCGTTTCCGTTATTTGAAAATGAAAGGCTTACATTTCCGCGCAGCGTGATGATACTGCCATCAGTACTGAGGTTTTCTGCACTGTTGACTGTAATGGAGTATGTCCCCTCCTCTTCCACCCTCTCAGTATAGCTCTCAAGCCCTTCATAGGAGTAGAGGCTGCTTCTGAGCTCCTCATCTGGAAGGCTGGCATCAAGACCCCTGATTCCTGCCATATTCCTCAGCGTTACGCTATCTGCATAGTATATATCATGGGCACTGAGTGCAAAAAGTGATAGCGGAACGAATAAGGATAGCAGAAGCATCAGTATGGATCTTTTCACTAGAGGTACCTTTTCAGAAACTGTCCCGTGTAACTCTTTTCGACCTTTGCAACTTCTTCAGGTGTTCCGGAGCAGACGAGATATCCCCCATCATCCCCTCCTTCTGGTCCCAGGTCAATTACATAGTCACACATCTTGATAACATCAAGGTTATGTTCAATAAGTATAATCGTATTTCCCTGATCTACAAGCTTGTTCAATGTCTCAAGAAGCTTTTTCACATCCGCAAAATGAAGTCCCGTTGTAGGCTCATCGAGTATGTAGAGGGTCTTTCCTGTGCTCTTTTTTGAAAGTTCAAGTGCAAGCTTCACCCTCTGTGCCTCTCCACCTGAGAGAGTAAGGGCACTCTGCCCAAGCTTTATGTAGTCAAGTCCGACATCCATCAAGGTCTCAAGCTTTCTCCTTATCTGCGGGATTGCTTCAAAATGCTCTAGGGCTTCCCTCACCG
Organism: uncultured Spirochaetales bacterium; assembly: GCA_949295125.1. Taxonomy (GTDB): domain Bacteria; phylum Spirochaetota; class Spirochaetia; order Sphaerochaetales; family Sphaerochaetaceae; genus Ornithospirochaeta. Next base: position 14,614 of record CASFJV010000032.1, on the reverse strand, counting down.
TAAGATCAAGGACCTCTGAGATATTCTTTCCCTTATACTCCACCTGGAGCGTCTCCTTGTTATACCTCTTTCCATCACATACGTCACATTTAACAAATACATCAGGAAGGAAGTGCATCTCGATCTTAAGCTGTCCGTCCCCCTGGCAGTTCTCGCATCGCCCACCGGGAACATTGAACGAAAAGCGAGATGGTGTGTATCCCCTGGCTTTTGATTCGCTCATGGATGCAAAAAGATTCCTTATAGGAGTGAAAAGATCCACATAGGTTGCAGGATTGCTCCTAGGCGTCCTTCCAATCGGGCTCTGATCGATATTGATAACCTTATCTATCCACTCAAGCCCGCTTAAGGACTTATAGCCGTCAAACCTCTCACTCTTCCTGTTGAGCCTGTCCTGTATTGCAGGAAGAAGTATCTCATTAAGAAGAGTGGATTTACCGGAGCCGGAGACACCTGTGATAACACTCATTTTCCCAAGCGGAATGCGGACACTGATATTCTTAAGGTTGTTCTTCCTGCATCCATCTATTTCAATGAAGTGCCCATTGCCCTCCCTTCTTTTTCCAGGAACTTCTATCTTGAGCTTTCCTGCAAGGTACTGTCCTGTTAAAGACTCATCCACCTTTGCAACTTCCTCCGGCGTGCCTGCAGCCACAACCCTGCCGCCAAGGCTTCCAGCTCCAGGACCGATATCGACAAGATAATCGGCAGCGCGGAGGGTATCCTCATCATGCTCAACGACAATGACTGTATTTCCCAGATCCCTGAGATTTTCAAGCGTTCTAATGAGTTTCATGTTGTCCCTCTGATGGAGGCCTATTGATGGTTCATCAAGAACATACATGACACCTGTAAGGGCTGAGCCGATCTGGGTTGCAAGCCTAATGCGCTGTGCCTCTCCTCCTGAAAGCGTTGATGCCGCACGGTGAAGAGTGAGATATCCCAGTCCGACATCATTGAGGAATTTAAGGCGGCTCCTTATCTCTTTGAGAATCTGCCTTGCAATCTCTGCTTCCGTCTCACTGAGCTTCAGATTGTCAAAAATCTCTATCGATCTTCTGACGCTGAGCTTCGTGATCTCCATTATGTTAAGCCCGCCGACTGTCACGGCAAGGGCATCAGGACGAAGCCTGTTTCCACCACATGTCTTGCATACAGTAACGCTCTGGAAGCTTTCAAGCCACATCCTTATGTTCATGGAAAAGGATTCCCTGAGCCTGCGTTCAAGATCTGCTATAAGGCCCTTGAATTCATCCGAGTATTCAACATGCCCGCTTCTTGTCTTATGCTCAACGCGGTAGCTTATCTTGTCCTTAGTTCCATAAAGGAGCTTTTTATACACATCATCACTGAGCTTTTCAAGAGGAGTGTCGAGAGTGTATCCATAGTATTCAAAGAAAGCCTTGTACTTGCTCCTCTCAATCGAGCCATTCCCGCTTGTTGCGATTGCTCCCTGATTATAAGATTTACTCTTATCAGGAATGAGTTTATCAACATCAAATGTCTTGTTGAATCCAAGGCCATTGCAGTCAGGGCATGCTCCAAAAGGATTATTGAAGGAAAACAGCCTTGGCTCCACTTCGCTTATCGTGATTCCGCAGTCCGGACAGGAATTCTTCTCACTGTAGATCTCGCAAAGCTCATCCTCATCAACATATGTTACCTCTACAAGGCCATCAGACATTGAACAGGATTTCTCTATGGCATCGGAAAGCCTCATCCTCTGCTCCCTGCTGTTCCTAAGCCTGTCAACAAGTATCGAGATATTATGCTTCACATTCTTGTCCAGATCCGGTATCTGGTCATCGATGCTGTAGATATGCCTGTCTATCAGAGCCCTCGTATAGCCAAGCTTTACAGCATCCTCAAGGACTTTCCTGAATTCCCCTTTCTTTCCCCTTGCAACCGGGCTTGCAACCATCAGGCGGGAATTCTCCTTATGGGAAAAGATAATTTCTATTATCTGGTCAATGGACATTTCAGAAATTTCCCTGCCACACTTAGGACAGTGCTTAATGCCGATTCTAGCCCATAGCAGACGGTAATAGTCATATATTTCCGTCACCGTTCCAACCGTGCTTCGCGGGTTCCTGTTAGTGCTCTTCTGCTCTATTGCTATTGCAGGACTTAGGCCTTCGATTATATCGACATCGGGCTTTTCCATACGTCCAAGGAACTGCCTAGCATAGCTTGAAAGGCTTTCCATGTATCTTCTCTGCCCTTCTGCAAAGATCGTATCAAAGGCAAGGGAACTCTTGCCTGAGCCGGAAAGGCCTGAGAGTACAACGAGAGAATTCTTTGGAAGGGTTAGAGATATGTTCTTGAGGTTATGCTCCCTGGCACCCTTTATTACAAGTTTTGTGTTATCAGTCATTTTCAATCGCCTCAAAAAGCGCTTCTTCTGCGTTTTCCAATGTAACTTCCTTGAATAACACTCCTTTTTTATATAAAAATGCTTTTTTCCCTATGCCAGTTAATGCATAGTCAGCATCTTTTGCCTCCCCTGGTCCATTCACCTGGCATCCCATGACTGCAACCGTTATATCCCTGTCCAGCGAGAGCAGCCTTGACTGGATCTTCTCAACCATTGCCCTGCTGTCAAAAGTATGGCGCCCGCAGCGTGGGCAGGAAACAAGGCGTACCCCTTTCTTCCTCAGTCCAAGAGTCCTCAAAATTTCGCTTGCAGCAAGCACCTCATCTTCGATATCACCAGTAATTGATACCCTTATGGTATCTCCAATATGTTCCTTAAGGAGGTTTCCAAGAGCCCAGGTGGATCTGACTGAAGAAACAATGGCGCTTCCGGCTTCAGTCACTCCAAGGTGGAATGGGTAATCAGAGGCTGATGCAAATTTCCTTGCTGCCTCCATTGTGGTTTCTATGTCGCTGGCTTTCAGGGAAACTACAGTGTTCGTAAAGCCATAGGATTCAAAATCATTAAGGTAGTCAAGAGCGGTATTGACCATAAGCTCTGCTTTCCCTGTTTTTCCGTCACTGCGAGGAAGGGAGCCTGAATTCAGGCCGATCCTGATGGCTCTCTGCATATCTTTTGCAGCATGCACCACTTCCCTTGTCTTCCACTTTGCACCGATATTCCCCGGATTTATCCTTATCTTGTCTGCACCGTTTTCTAGAGCAGAAATTGCAAGCTTATAGTCGAAGTGGATATCCGCAACGACAGGAATGACACTGCGTGAGGCTATCTTCTTAAATGGCTCAGCATTATCCAGGCTTGGATAGCTGAACCTTATAAGCTCGCACCCCATGGATGCAAGCTTTGCAATCTCTGAAATAACTGGCTCGATATCGACTCCAACGATACTCGAGTCATACATGGTCTGGATCCTGACTGGATTGTTCCCTCCAATCAGGAGATCCCTGACGCGGCATATTCTGTTGCTAAACATTTTTCCCCAATATGAATTCGCTTACTTCTGCTTCCTGGAATTTGATCAGGAAAGGCTCACCTGGAAGGAAAAGCACACCATCTCCACTTTTTAAAGTGAAGACAGCCGTGACTTCATCGGAATTCACATCTTCACGCCATGTGGTTGCAGCAATGCATGATCCTCTGAGCACCTCAAAAAAATGAGAGTACTCAGGATCCCTGTCAAAGGAAGACATGCTCTGCACGTCAATGCCTTCCATTTCAGCTACATCCTTAAGCTCCTCTTCAAGATATGTCCTTTTCACAAGAAGTCTGCTTTTATCCTTTACCATAGCGCATATCTTAATACAAATATCTGAAAAGTAAAATAGAAAAGGAGCATTCCCCTCAAGTGGGGAAGCTCCAAGCACCTATCCATGAATACAGAAAGCGTATTTCCGTCAAGTACCGAAATTTTCTGAAAAAGAGGCTGCAAACTCATTCTGGACTATATCTTTTATCCTGACTGCGATCCTCCTTATTGCCTGTGCTTCAGATCTGTGCCCTTCCCTTCCTGAATAGCTGAAAGAGAAAACCGTATCCCCCTCATCCTGGTCATAAAGCTCCAAATATACATCATAGTCGGCATAAACCATCGAGCGTGGTGCATCGGAGGTATAGATATCCACACCGCCCCTAATAAGGTAGCGCTCACCATCATCAGAAGATGCAAAGCCATTGGATGTGATAAAATCATCCACAGCCTTCTCAAGGCTTCCATCTATGTCCCTTTCTATCCTAGATGATATCTCAATGGAATCCCTGTATCTTTCTGCAAAAGAATTCACTTCCACCATTCTGCCTGAAAGGGTTGATGAAATGGATGGAGAGAGCACATTGAGAACTGAGATCATCTCATCTAGCTGTTCTGCCTCCAGAATGAGGGAATTTACCATCTGATAGGCAGAAAGGTCCCCAAAACGTTTTTCTGCATCCTTAAGTTCTTTTTCTATCCTTCCAGAGATCATCCTTGCCTGGGCAAAATAGTATGTTACAGCACTGCTCTTATCCATGACGGCAAGAGCATAATGGAAAGTGCCATCAGATGCATGTTCCTTTACCGTTACTCCTGCAAGGTTTCCCATTGAAACAGAAAGGCTTGATCCGCTGCTGAGCGATGAATAGGAAGATCCTCCTTCATCAGATGATATCTCCTCTTCTGTCTGCACCTCTGTCAGTGTCTCAACGCTCACACCGAAAAATGATGCGATTGATGATATTGCATCCGCTTCAGCCTCATCCCTTGTCATTCCTATTCCTGAAGCCGCTATATATGTTGAATCAGGATAGTCAGAATACGGATTTACAACCCACTCCGGCATTGCAGAAAATGCCGGAATGGAAATCATGGCCAAAATTATGATAGATATTATCTTGCGCATGATGCAAACACCACATTGGCCATGCCAGGAGTTACAGTGACATTTTCAAATGTCTCAGTATCGACAACGGTATTTCCTGAATAGAATTCAACTGTGAAATCATATGTGCCAGGATCAACTGTCATTCCACCAGCCATCACCTGGTCCGGAAGGAACCGGGCCATGCGGATATCTGCAATTTCCGTTTCGTTGACTGCCTCGAGTGCCGCATTATATGCAGTATCTGCGGCTTTGATTGCAGCCGAATATGCAGCATCAGCTCCAAGGGCTGCAAGTCCTCCCTGGCTTCTCAGCTTTGAAAGCTGCTCCTCAGCAGCTTCAACTGCCAGATTTCTCGTCTCAACGGCAGCTGTAACGGCAATACCCATCTTCGTATAGCCCCGGTAGAAGCTTCCAAGGTATTTGCTTGCCATATCCATATTGACATTGGCCCTTGCTGCATCGCTTACATCCTCAAGAAGGCCCAGCTCTATCCTCTGTCCATCAGATGATGTGACAGCAACACCTGTAATGCTGCTTCCCTCATATTCAGGGATATATGGCCAGGATACCTTATGGGCAACTGCAACAGGGGCAAGAGGAATTGGGGAAACTGCCATAACTGATCCCTCCCTCTTATCAGCAATGATGCCATTGAATGCGATGAAATTGACACGTGTCTTTCCGCTTGGGATTTCAACGTCCTCTGCAGAAGCAACTCCTGGAGCTTTAGCCTCTAGTGCCTCAAAATCAAGCCTTGCATTTCCGCTGTCACGCATTGATGCATACATCAGCATGCTTAAGTAGTTGATGAATGCTGAGCTTGTATAGTCTGATGCGTCAGGGATTCCCCCTTCCAGTGCAGCAAATGGATCTGGTGTGATTGCAAGGACAAGCTCTTCTATCCAGTTTGTCTGCTCTTCCTGATTGAGGAAAAAATCCCTGCTTATGATATTTGCGCGGCGTATCTCAACAAGAGAGTCTTCATAGTCTCCCATTGCATAGTAAGAGAGTGCCTTTACCCCTTTTATGTAAAGGTCCTCATAGTTTGCTCCTGAATATGCCTTGACATTATCATTAGCTATGAGTCCAGCTGCCCCTTCAGAAATGCTTGCAATCCTGTTATTCTCGATTGCTGATTCTGCCATTGCGAGGGAATCAATAGCCTGGGCATAATTGCCGTTATAGAATTCCAGCATTCCATAATCGAGGTTATAGACTGCCTCATCATTATATGAATCAGAAGAAGATACAAGAGCTGAGACAGCTGCTGCAGTATCTCCATTAATGAGAGACTGCTTTATTATGTTCTGCTCCCTTTCACCTGGAGCTGTGGTAGCACATGAAGTAAGGATAAGCAGAATGGAAATAATGCATGTAAGAATAATGTTTTTTCTCATAATGCCCCCTTACCATCTTACAGATGGCTCTGTAACTTCTTTGCTGATTTCACTGTTTTCCCCAGTCCATATAAGGCGTCCAGTCTCCACTTCAGTAAGCTGGGCATTCACATAATATGTCCTGACTTCCCTCTTTCCGCTCTTCTGCACGATAGTCCTAACGCTTCCCTGCAGAAGGAGGTCAGGAGCGCTTTCATTTCCAATGCTTGCACTCTCTGATGGGGAAGAATAATCAAGACCGTAATACTGTTCCTCATGAAGGTCATCAAGGAAGCTTCTCTCAACGACAAAATCTGCAATGCCGCTGTTGAAAATCTCATTCTGCATGCGTGATGTGACAATTGATGTATCAATATGCTCATCACTTTCATTCCTAAAAGATCCTACCCTGATCAATGGCCTGCCATCAATACTCTCTGCGTACTCCATATACCTTGCAGAAGAGAACATGTTATCAAGAAGCGATGAACATACAATATCAACATCCCTTTCATTCCAGAACCCAGAAAGTTCCGTAGCCGTACCGCGCTCAACCCTGTCAACAGATGTAGTTGAACAGCCTGCAAAAAGAGCTAAAAACGCTGCCAAAATCAAAATGCCTTTTTTCATATTATTACTCCTATGATTTAGCCTATCTGTACTAAAAGAGATTTGTCAACTTTTAATCTTTGCTTAAAGAAAATATTATTTTAATAATTTAAATTTCTAATTAGTTAATCTATCTAAATTATTTTAAATTTAAAAAATATATTATAAATACAGATTGTTATTAACTGAAGATTAAGGCATTCTGGAAAGAAAAACCCCAGCATAGAAAAAAATATGCCGGGGCAAAAGTGAGAGTAGATATCCTTAAAGAGCAAGAAGTGAGAAAACTAGCGTGAAAAGTGCAACGGTTTCTACGATACCGATAACGATAAAGTAGTTTGCTGTTCCCTTTCCAGTCTCTCCAAGGCTGTCTGCAGAGCATGCTGCAACCTTTCCCTGGAAGTATGCAGAAAGTCCCATTGAAGTTCCGCCGAGAAGTCCTACGAAGAAACAGAGGACCGGATCTGTTCCGCCAGAAAATGCGCTCCTGATGAAGTTCATCAGAAGGAATCCGTAAATTGTCTGTGTCAGAGGTGCTCCAGCAAATGCAACCATGATAAATGGTGCTGGCTTTCCCTGTGCATAGCATTTTTTCCATGCCCCTACTGCCGACTGTGATGCAATTCCAGCTCCGAATCCGGATCCGATAGCTGAAAGACAAAGAGCACATGCCATTCCGATATAAGCTAGGTAATTCATAAATCTCTCCTTTCTACCTATTTATTAAGTTTTCCAGCCTTCCTAAAAGGCTCATATTCGTATCCGGACCACTCCATTCCAAGCTGTCCGGAGAACTCAAGCAAATTAAGCCTGACTCCATGCACTACAACAGATAGGAGTCCCATTACCAGGTTCAATGCATGACCAAGAAGTATCACAAGAAGGCCTAAAGGCATGAATCCCGCTCCCATGTCATTGAAGCTCTGAGCAATAGCCAGGCTTGCCATTCCAACAGCAAAAAGCCTTATGTAGCTCATGATATTGGAAAATGCTGATACTGTATTCAAGAATGTCGTAAAAAATCCTCCAAGGCTTGAAAGAAGCCCTTTCACAAAAGGTATTCCAGGTCCCTGGGAGCCAAAGCAGCAGACAAGGACGAACCCCAATGCAACACCTGAAGCAATAAGCCTGAAGGGCGCATTCTCGCCTATAACAAGATAAAGCACCAGGAAATAGAGAAGTACGATATCTATGAGCCAGCCAAGGTCAGCAACCCATGAAAGATCCTTTTTGGGCACTTTGTGGATGATATTCAGCACACATGCCAGTGAAAGCTGGGCTGCTCCTATTATGAAGCAGAACTTCATAAGCATATTCTGGGCCCAGTCAGCATCAACTCCCATCACTTCAGGAAAGTTCGTGATGGCAGGTATGACAAGCTTCTGCAAAAACGGCACATTCCTAAGTATCGCTTCTGAGCCAAAGTAAGTGCCTGTGAGCGCTCCCCATACTATTGTAGTTCCAGAAAGCACATAGAGAAGGACATTCAGATCACTTGCCTTTTTGCTCTTAATGTTCATCAGGACCGCAATAATGAGGAATATAAGGCCATAGCCGGCATCTCCTACAATCATTGCAAAAAACAGCGAGAAAAAGAGCAGGAAGTATGTGGAAATATCGTATTCCCTGTAGCCTGGAACAACTCCAAGGATATCAAAGACAGGCTTTATTATCCTGACGAATCCCGGATATTTCACCAGGGTCGGAGGATTATCCTCATCCTTTATGTCATCGATGAGATATGCAACAGCGCTCTCTTTTGCCCAGGACCTGAAACCATCCATGAACTTTTCAGGTATGTATCCAGTAATATAGAGGACATCCCCATCTTCATATGCAGTGCTCCTTGCATTCTCAAACTTTATCTTCTCTTCCCTCTCTGCAATTTCCTTTCTCCAGGCATCTGTATGCGGAAGATAGAATCTGAATGTACTATCTATCTCAGAGAGTCTCAGGCTATTTAGATCAAGGCGCTTTGAAACCTCATCAAGGCTCATGTTTCCCAGATTGAATTCAATGGCTCCACTTCCCTTTATGACTGAATTTACAGTCATGATCACCATCTGCTTTCCACTTCTCAGAACAATTGATGTGAAATCCTCACTGTCCCTGATCTTTGAGTAATCCTTTTCGCCCATGAGGTAGAAATGAAGGTCAAAGCCGTCCTTTTTCAGTTCTTCAACACTCTTTGGATCTATGGATCCGATCTGAATTAGGCGGTCTTTTTCAAGGTTCAGGCGTCCAATCTCATCACAAAGCGCTTTCTTCTCATTCAAAAGCCTGTAAAGGGCATCCTGTATCTGCTCAAAGGGGGAATCAAGAGGCTTCTGCACCACTTTCTCCTTTTTCCCTTTCAGCTCTTCTATCTCATCAAGTACTGCTTCAAGCTCCCCTTTCTTTTTCTCCTCCTCCAAAGCTCCCTCACTCTTAAGAACCATCGATTCAATATGCATGGTTCCAAGCTCACGGAGCTCATCGATTGTGGCATCTTTCCTTTCAGAGAGGGAGAAAACAGTAACTTTTTTCATTACTTCAATCATCTCAGCCCACCTTGCTAAGCTTTCTCTTAGCTATCTTTCCCCGGACAACGGCCTGAGTCTGCTGATCCTGCAGATAGATCCCTATCACCCTGATATTCTCCTTAGCCTCAGGAATCTTCACCTTCTCAAACAGATTGACCCTCTGGCTTGTAATCCTTTCTTCCCTTTCAAGAAGCTGCTTTTCCTCTTTAAGGGTGCTGATGAGCGCATCATACTTTGCAAGATCCCTCAGTGCAGAGAGAGCTCCATCAACCCAGAGCGGATACTCATCAAGATCATACCTTATCTCTTCAAACTCAAGGGAATCGAAGACTGGAACCCTGACACCGGCAACGTTGGAGAAAGTCTTTTTCACTTCCTTAACCTTTACAAGGGTGTCGATGGATTTATCAGCACTGAAAAGGGCATTCTCTCCATAGACGGCAAGCCATGAGTCAATATTCCCTATTGCCTCGTTCTGTGCCTTCCTCAGCTCTTCAATCTCAGCATCCACCTGCCTGATGACAATCTGAAGCTGGCTTTTCTTCAGCTGCAGTGTAGGCAGATAGCGCTGGAACTGCTTGAGCCTGTCCTTCTGTTTCTTCTGTTCGTTCTTCGTCAACTTTACAGCCAAAGCAAGCCTCCCTATTTAGGCCAATACTTCTCAATCAGGTCACTTCTGAGAAGTGTTTCATTTGGCTCAAAGCATTCACTGAGTATCTTCCATCCTTCATCAAGAGCTTCCTCAAGAGGAATGTTGACAGAAAGATCCATCAGCCTCTTTTCGAAAAGATCACCGTACCTCAGGAGCTTTTCATCCCAGTCGCTCATCATGAAGCCCATGCTCTTCTTCTCAAGGCTGTCCTTGTACTGGGAATAAAGCTTGATCATTCCATCCATTAATGCACGATGGTCATCCCTGGTATCCTTATTTACGTTCTGCTTCAGTCGTGAGAGCGATCCAAAAGGTTCAATCCAGCCATTTCTGAGATAGTACTGACCTTCTGTAATATAGCCAGTATTGTCCGGAACAGGATGGGTAACATCATCTCCCGGCATCGTTGTGACAGCAAGGATAGTAACAGATCCTGCTCCCTCAAAATCGACGGCCTTCTCATACCTGCTTGCAAGAGCTGAGTAAAGATCTCCTGGATATCCCCTGTTCGATGGAACCTGTTCCATAGTGATTGCAGTCTCTTTCAGGGAATCACAGAAGTTTGTCATATCCGTAAGAAGGACAAGGACTTTCTTTCCCTGAAGGGCAAACTGCTCGGCAACAGCCAGAGAGAGATCAGGAACAAGAGTGCATTCAACTGTCGGGTCGGATGCAGTATGGACAAACATGATCGTATGGCTAAGCGCTCCGGATTTTTCAAGAGTATCCTTGAAATAGAGGTAGTCATCATATTTAAGCCCCATTCCTCCAAGGATGATGATATCAACTTCAGCCTGCATGGCTATGCGGGCAAGAAGCTGGTTATATGGCTCTCCGGAGACACTGAAGATAGGAAGCTTCTGTGACTCAACAAGTGAATTGAACATGTCAATCATCGGAATGCCTGTCCTGATCATGTTCCTTGCCATGATCCTCTTTGAAGGGTTTACTGAGGGGCCTCCGATATCAATCATGTTCTCTTCAAGCAGAGGACCGTTATCCCTTGGGCGTCCGGCTCCGTCAAATATGCGTCCGAGAAGATTATTTGAGAAACTGACCTTCATTGGGTGTCCAAGGAACCTTACGCTGTCTCCTGTACTTACGCCCTGGCTGCCAGAGAAGACTTCAAGGCTTACCAGATCATGATCCAGCTTGATAACCCTTGCAAGGCTTGTTCCGCTGGAAGATGTGATTTCTGCCAAGTCACTGTTCTTTATGCCATCAGCTTTTACAGTAATGACATTTCCAACTATGGATTCAATCTTCGTATATACTTTCTGCATCTTACCTTGTCCTCTCCTTGATCTTCTCTTTCAGGTCCTTCAGTTTCTCATCATACTCGGCAGTATTCTCCCTTGTAGAGTTCAGATCCAGGAAAGCCTGGCGGACTGTATTGAAGAAATGCCTCGTATCACTCTTGTCCTTGAGGTTGTAGCTTCCAAGAACAAAATCAGAAATGATGCCGAAAAGCTCTTTCTGGCGCTCAACGGAAACAGAAGCATCTACAGGATCAAATGAATTCTGCTGAAGATATACGTAGTCGATAAGCTCGCCTTTTTGGTAGTCGATGTAATCATCGAGGCTTGTGCCCTCTTCTCCAACGACTTTCATCATCTGGGCAACCTCATTGCTCTTTGCGATGTATGCATACACCCTCTCTACGCTTTCCTTGTCAATTATTCCCCTGTATGTGCTCCAGCTGTCCAGAGGATCTATTGCAGGGTACTTCCTTGCATCACTTCTTTCACGGCTCAGTCCGTGGAAAGCGCCGACAACCTTAAGGGTAGCCTGTGTAACCGGTTCCTCAAAGTTTCCTCCTGCAGGAGATACCGTTCCTCCAATTGTTACAGAGCCGTATGAACCATCCTTAAGCCTCACTTTTCCAGCCCTTTCATAGAACTCAGCAATACGGCTTTCAAGGTAAGCAGGGAAAGCCTCATCTCCAGGAATCTCCTCAAGCCTTCCGCTCATCTCCCTCATTGCCTGTGCCCATCTTGAAGTGCTGTCTGCAAGAAGCAGGACATCAAGCCCCATATTCCTGTAATATTCCGCCATGGTGACAGCTGTATATACAGATGCTTCCCTGGCTGCAACAGGCATGCTGGATGTATTGCAAATTATAATGGTCCTCTCCATCAGGCTCTTTCCTGTCTTCGGATCGACAAGCTCTGGGAATTCCTTCAGGATCTCAACAACCTCACCAGCTCTCTCTCCGCAGGCTGCAATGATTACGATATCAACATCAGCGTTCCTGCTCGTCAGGTGCTGCAGAACCGTCTTTCCTGCCCCGAAAGGTCCAGGGGTACAGTATGTTCCGCCCTTTGCAACAGGAAGGAAGGTGTCTATCATGCGGATCTTTGTAACCATCGGCTCATCCGGCCTGAGGCGCTCCTCATAACCCTTGATTGCCCTTTTAACAGGCTGGCTAATGATCATTGAAAGATCCTTTTCCTCCCCTTTGGAGTTTGCAATCCTGCAGATTGCATCATGGCTCCTATATTTTCCCTTTTCCTTTATCTCTTTTATTGTCCACTCTCCCTGGAGGGTGAATGGAACCATGATCCTATGTGTAAATATTCCCTCAGGAACACTTCCGAAACTGTCTCCGCCAACAACAGTATCACCCTTTTTCAGGCTTGGAGTGAATTCCCATTCCTTATCTGGAATCGGAGAGAGGTATACGCCGCGCTCCAGGAAGAATCCGCACTTTTCTGCAAGTTCTGGAAGAGGATTCTGAAGCCCGTCAAAAACCTGGGTCAGAAGTCCCGGACCAAGCTCTACAGAAAGCAGTTCTCCGGAAAACTCAACAGGATCTCCAACCTTAATTCCCTCAGTCATCTCGTATACCTGAAGGGCTGCTATTCCATTAGTAATCCTGATTACTTCTCCCTTAAGCCTGGTTTGTCCAACTATGATGTATCCTACTTCGTTCTTAATAACGCTATCGGTGAAACTGACATTAACAAGGTTGCCGTTCACACCTACTACATAGCCCCTTTTAGTATCCATTTATTACCTTCCTTTCAGTTGAATTGATCCTGTATGTTCTTGAAAAGCCTGCTGAACTCTTTCCTGCCCTTTTCACTGTCAAATGAATTGAGGCGCTCAATAATCTGGATCTTCAGGGCATAAATCATCAGGTAATCGGTATCAAATGGATCTAGGCTCTCATTTGACGAGAGGAAATCGAAATAGATATTCAGCATCTCTTTCTCACCCTCAAGCGGATTCATGCTGTTCACTGCCCTTTTAAGACGTTCGCTTAAGACAGGATCCTTTTTTATTTCTGCTTTTATCTCTTCACTCCATCCAAGCTTTTTCAGCCTTTCCTCCTTCAGCTCTCCATTGACGAACCTATAGTAGTCCTGCCATTTCTTCATCAGGGGATTCTTTGCCTCACCTTCTGAGGAGAAAGTTGCTTTCAGCACATCACTGTAGTCATTCTTTGTCATGTTCTCCCTGCATTTTTCAAGGAAGGAAGCATACGAAATTGGAAGATCTTCATTCACCTTGAGCATTGGAAGGCTGGAAATGAGATAATAATACTTTGCCATCTTCTCTCCTTAAAGGAGCTTCCTCAGGCTCTCAGAAAGGTATGGATAAAGCAGTTTTGCTATCTCCTCATCACTTAGGTCAAAATAGCCAGATCCATCCTTTTCCCTTATGATAAGGCCACCAGAGAGAGCTGAACTTGTTTTCAGGCTCAGGCCTTTCTTCATCTTTTCCGCAAGCTTGGATACAGTATCGGCTGAGATCTTATCCTTTTCTTTTTCACTGATTACAATCTCAGCGTCCCCAAGGATTGCATTGGAGGCACTCAGGATAATATCCTGATAGGTCCTGCTGTCAATGGAAGAAGAGATCTCCTCTCTGAGGATCTTCCTGACTTCATCTTCCAGGCTCCTGCGGAGACTTAGCGATGCATCCCTTGCAGCCTGCTTAAGCTTTTCTTCCGCACTCCTGCGCTCAACTTCAATTTCTCTTTTTGCAGAGATGAGGATCTTTTCTTTTTCATCATTAGCGTTTTTGATAATGGCCTCTGCATCTGCTTTTGCTTTAGCGATTATCTGATCTGACTCGGCTTTTGCCTTGTTGATGCCATCGCTTTTGATGGAGGTGATCAAATCCTGAATCTGAATTTCCATAAAAACCACCTTTTTAAATAAAACTAAAATCAAATATAGCAGAGAAGGTAATATAAGTGAAGCCTCTCCATCTAAACCTTGCAGTTATAGATGGAGCTTCCCTCTAGCTGGGTAATTCCAGTTGCCTCTTTAGGAGGCAGGGAATGCACTTCTACCGAACAATCTGAACTCAGCTCAGGAAGCTTTTCCTTCACCGCATAGAGATCTCTTAAGGTAGACAGTGTGCAATGTGCTCCGTACCACAGCTCAGGAACTTTGGCCTTAAGCGTGGACGCTGCCTTCTCAGGCAACGATTTCCAGATTTCCCTGGCGAAATACCTCGCTCCGATGTTATACGAAGCGGACAGGTCACAGTTGTACTTCTTGCCCGTGGAGAAGGTGCAGAGGCTGTGGTTCCCGGGATCCCTGATTACCGGCCCTGAACCATCATAGGCAAGACGCGATGTATTCCATGCGCATACGCTCGAGAATCTTATCCCCCTTGAATGTGCAAGCCTTTCCACCCTCTTTTCGATATCC
>CASFJV010000031.1 GCA_949295125.1 uncultured Spirochaetales bacterium | reverse complement strand
TCATCTCATTCCGATGCAGCGGGGCATCCTCTCTACATGCTATGCGATGCTTAAAAGCGGTGTGAAGGAAGCGGATGTTGAAGACGCCTACCATGAATGCTATGACGGGGAACCTTTCGTAAGACTAAGTCCGTATCTGCCGGAGACAAGATTCGTAAAAGGTACGAACTATGCGGATATCTCATACCGTATTGATAATCGGACAGGAAGAATAATAGCGATCGGTGCGATAGACAATCTGATAAAAGGAGCGGCCGGACAGGCTGTTCAGAATATGAATATAGCCTTCGGTTTTGATGAGAGGAAGGCTCTTGAGGGGGTAGCTGTCATATGATAGTAAACAAGAAAATGAAGATGCCGTGCGGTTTCAAGGCTGCAGGACTCTATGCGGGGGTAAAGAGAGCTAGAAAGGACATGGCCATGATATTCAGTGAGGCTGAGTGCTCCTCCGCAGGTACTTTCACAACCAACAGGGTGAAAGCCGCTCCTGTGAAATATGACATGTCAGTACTCAAAAGCGCAAAACATGGGATCGTTGTTAACAGCGGAAATGCGAATGCCTGCACATCCCAAAAGGGAGACGAGGATGCAAAACGCATGGCAGAGCTGGCAGCTTCATCCCTCTCTGTCGCGAAGGATTCTTTCTATGTATGCTCAACCGGTGTGATAGGGGTCAATCTTCCAATGCAGAAGATTGAGAAAGGGATAAAGGATCTTTCGTCAAGCCTCTCCTCATCCCCTGAGGCTTTGATGGATGCAGCTGAGGCTATCCTTACCACGGATACTTTCAGGAAGGAGGCTTCCGCTACCATAAAGGTTGGGGATAAGGATGTTACACTGACCGGTTTCGCAAAAGGCTCGGGGATGATACATCCTAACATGGCAACGATGCTTGCCTTCGTGATAAGTGATGCGAACATCTCCTCAGCCCTTCTTCAGAAGATGCTTGGCTCATGTGTTGAGGATACGTTCAACATGATCAGCGTGGATGGGGATACCTCAACCAATGATACCTGCCTTGTACTTGCAAATGGCGCCTCTGCCTCTTCCGAGATAATGGAGGGCAGTGCAGAGGAGGGGGAGTTCAAAGAGGCTCTCAGTTATGTCCTGATGACCCTTGCCTGCATGATTACCAAGGATGGTGAAGGTGCTGGCCGTTTCATAGAAGTCAAGGTGGAGGGGGCGGCAAGCAAGGAGGATGCTAAGAAGCTTGCCCGCTCGGTAGTCTCTTCGAATCTGGTTAAGGCCGCGTTCTTTGGCTCTGATGCGAACTGGGGGAGGATACTCTGCGCCATGGGTTATAGTGGAGCCTCTTTCAACCCCGATGAGGTTTCTCTGATATTCTCCTCAGAAAAAGGCTCAATCGAGGTCTTCAAAGATGGAGTTCCCCTCCGTTTCAGCGAGGATAAGGCCAAGATGATTCTTCAGGAGAAGAGCGTATCCGTTCTTGCCGTACTGAAGGATGGGGAGGCCAAGGCTACTGCCTGGGGATGCGATCTGACATACGATTATGTCAGAATAAACGGGGATTACAGGAGCTGAGCTATGGACTACGACTCATATATCAGAAAAGCAGAGGTTCTTATTGAAGCAATCCCGTACATAAGGAAATTCAGGGGATGCATCGTCGTCGTCAAATATGGTGGCTCCGCGATGCTCGATGAGAGTCTTAAACGTGCAGTGATTACTGATATCGCGATGCTAAAGTACATAGGACTCTACCCGATAATTGTGCACGGAGGTGGTAAGGAGATATCGTCCCTCCTTGCAAGACTTGGTAAGCAAAGCGTATTCATAGATGGTCTCAGGGTGACGGACAAGGAGACGGCTGATGTTGCCGAGATGGTACTCTCCGGGCATATCGGCAAAGGTCTTGTCGAGGATCTGGAGGCGGTCGGCATCCATGCATGCTCCATAAATGGAAAGGACGGGCATACGCTTTTAAGCGAGAGGAAAGTGGATGAGAAGGGGCGTGACCTTGGTTATGTAGGTGCTGTGAAGAAAGTCGATCCGACCCTTATCGATACCCTTCTTGATGCGGACTTCGTACCCGTGATATCCCCTGTTGGAGTGGATGAGGAAGGGAATACATATAACATAAACGCGGATTACGCGGCCTCTGCGATTGCCGGAGCGCTTGGGGCTCAGAAGCTTGTATTCATGACTGATGTCGAGGGCATCCTCCGTGATAAGGACGACCCGTCAAGCCTTATAAGAAGACTCAGCGCTAAAGATGCGAGGGAGTATATTAAGCGCGGGGTTATCAAAGGGGGGATGATTCCGAAGACTGAATGCTGTCTTGATGCGATAGCAAAAGGGGTTAAGAGTGTTCACGTTCTTGATGGAAGGACGCCGCATTCGATTCTCCTTGAAGTCTTTACCAGCGAGGGCATAGGCACCATGATAAACAGCGAGGAGGAAGAGGTATGACGGATTACATCGCACTTGCAAAGAATAATCTCATGAAGACTTATTCCACTGCAGATATCTGTATTGATCACGGAGAAGGTGTTAGGCTTTATGATACCGAGGGGAAATGCTACCTCGATATGGTCGCGGGAATCGCTGTAAACGCTCTCGGCTATGGTAATGAGAAGATAAAAAAGAGGGTGGAAGAGGTCATGAGTGACGGCTTTTTCCATGTGTCCAACCTCTATTACAATAAATGGGCTCCTCTGGCGGCAGAGAGACTTAACAGGCTCTCCGGAGGCTCAGAGGTGTTTTTTGCCAACAGTGGTGCTGAGGCGAATGAGGCGGCACTCAAGATTGCCAGGAAATATGGAAGTGCTAGCGGGCGGACAAAGGTGATCTCCTTTTCTCATAGCTTCCATGGGCGCACATATGGTGCTATTACCCTTACCGGGCAGGATAAGTACCATAAGGGCTTTGCTCCGATGGTTCCGGATATCGTGTATGCAGAGTACAACAATCTTTCCTCCGTCAGTTCCCTTATCGATGAGAAGACATGTGCAATCATCATGGAGCCTGTTCAGGGCGAGGGTGGAATAATACCGGCTGAAGAGGAGTTCATTAAAGGCATGAGAAGGCTTGCGGATGAGTACGATGCTCTTCTCATCTTCGATTGCGTGCAGTGCGGGCTTGGAAGGACTGGTAGGAATTTCGCATTCGAGCATTATGGTGTCCGTCCAGATATCATGACACTTGCAAAGGCGATAGGGTGCGGTGTTCCATTCTCCGCGACAGTAGCTTTCAGCAAGGCCAAGGGGGTGCTCTCCCCTGGGGATCACGCCTCCACATTCGGTGGTAACGCACTCTCTGCGGCCCTTTCACTCATTCTCTTTGATTCTCTGGAAGATGGTCTTGCCTCCGAGGTTGAGAAGAAGGGCGAGTATATGAAAGACAGGCTGAAGGAAATTTGCGATAAGCATCCGGATAAATGCGTTGAAGTAAGAGGGCTAGGCCTTATGCTCGGACTTGATTTGAAAATCAGCCCTTCAGCGGTTATCGCCGAGTGCAGGAAGAGGGGGCTTCTGGTATGCTCCGCAGGCTATACGGTGCTCCGCTTCGTTCCACCGCTTGTAATCGGCTATGAGGATATCGACGAGGCTGTCCGGATAGTTGATGAGGCACTTTCTGCGCTTTGAGATGTCTCAGGCTGAAAAAGAGCTTTTGAAAAACAGCTATTGACCTTTCGCCGCATATCGATATTTTCTATTTCTGAAGTAGGAATTATGTATTTGTCCATTTTAGATAAAATACATATAATAACTGAACTCGGAGATAAGTCTTGGATAGCAGAATAATAGAAATACTGGTCTCGTCATTCCCTCAGATCCTGATACCGGGTCTGACGATGACGATTCCACTTACTGCGATTTCCTTCTTCTTCGCCCTTGTCATCGCGGTCATAACGGCGACGATACAGTATGCGAAGGTCAGGATTTTAAAGGATATCGTCAGGTTCTACATTTGGATTACGAGGGGAACTCCCGTTCTTGTACAGCTGTATGTCATCTTCTACGGTCTGCCAAGTGTCGGAATAACGCTCGAGCCTTTCCTTGCCGCTGTGATAGTCTTCTCTTTCAATGAGGGGGCATATGCTTCGGAGACCATAAGGGCATCACTTGAGGCGATTCCAAACGGGCAGAGGGAGGCCGGCCTTTCATTGGGCCTCAGTTTCTTCCAGGTCATGAGGTACATAATCTATCCTGAGGCCATGAGGATTGCATTCCCGAGCCTTTTCAATGCCCTGATCGGAATGGTGAAGGATACGAGCCTGGCTGCGAACATAACGGTGCTTGAGATGTTCATGGCTACGCAGAGAATCGTAGCACGTACATATGAGCCATTGCTGTTATATCTTGAGGTCGCATTCGTATACCTCATTTTCTGCACCGTCCTTACTAAGCTCCAGAGTTACGGTGAAAAGCGGCTTAACAGATACGGGTATTCAAAAGCCTGAAGGGAGGAGAGAATGAAGAAGATTTTAAAGACGGTTCTTATAATATCACTGGTGCTTTTCCTTACTTGCTCATGCCAGAAGAGCGATGATGGGAAAAATCTGCTGGAGACGGTAGAAGAGCGTGGCAAGCTCTATATCGGAACGGAGGGAACATGGGCGCCTTGGACATATCATGATGAGAGCGATAAGCTTGTAGGATTTGATGTCGAGGTTGCCACAAGGATAGCTGAGATAATGGGCCTTGAACCTGTCTTCTACGAGAGCGAATGGGACGGGCTCTTCGCCGGTCTTAATTCAGGGCGCTATGATATCGTTGCGAACGGTGTCGAAGTTACCGATGAGAGGACTGAGGCATATGACTTCTCAGAGCCTTATGCCTATATAAATACTGTTGTAATCGTCCGTGATGATAACGAAGAAATTAAGAGTTTTGAGGATCTCGATGGAAAGACGACAGCGAATACCCTCGCTTCAACATACTCTCTCCTCGCAGAAAGCTATGGGGCGAAGGCAACCGGTGTCGATTCCCTTGCCGACACCATCCTCCTTGTGGAGCAGGGAAGGGTGGACGCGACGCTCAATGCGAATGTCTCATTCTTCGATTACATGAAGGTCCATCCCGATTCCCCTCTCAAGATTGTCGCAGAGACGGATACGCCATCAAAGGTCTCAATCCCTGTGAGAAAGGGAGAGCCGGAATTCCTTGAGGCAATCAATGAGGCAATTGATGAGCTCAGGGAAAACGGGGAGCTTGAAGAGATCTCAATAAAGTATTTCGGATCGGATGTGACAGAGTAAGGCTAACAGATTATGGGGCACTTCATGAAATTGTGGTGCTCCTTTTTCATGCTTTCTCATCTTTTTCATCGAGTATCGAATGGCGGCTTTTCGCCTCTCTTTTAAGGACGTCTTCTGAGATGAACTGGACGTTCTTCAGATTCCTTCCTGATACGAACTGCCTTATGGCGCATTCGCTTTCAAGACGGCCGGTTGCATAGCGGTACATCATGAAACCGTGGAAAGCTCCGGGAGCGGTGAAAGCCTTGACCTCCGTTTCCGCCTTCTCGAGTTCCATCGCGTAAAGACAGCCGTCATCCATGAGAGGATCTATCTCCGCCGTTATGATCAGTGCCGGAGGCAGTCTTGTCTTGTCCGGAGCAAGAAGAGGACTGAACGCGGGAGAGAGTATGTCCTTGGGCTCTCTCGCATATGTGTCAATATAGAAACTCAGTCGTTTCGCATTAAGCATCGGGGTATCGGCATGCTCCTCCAGAGACATCGTTCTGAGCCTGCCATCTGTTATCGGGTAGAGCAGGATCTGTCCTGCAAGGCTTGGTCCCTTCCTGTCTCTTGCCAGAATCGAGACTACCGCGGCAAGGTTTCCTCCTGCGCTGTCCCCTGCAACGAAAATACGGTCAGGATCTATCTTCCAGTATTTTGCTCCCTCCGCAGCCCATATGAGGGCATCATAGCAGTCCTCGACAGGGATTGGAAATTTGAAATGCGGGGAAAGCCGGTAATCTATGCTGAGGATACAAGCCCCTGTCACTTCGGCAAGGTGTGAGAGATATGCTTCATAGAACTCCATATTGCCGAATGTCCAGCCCCCTCCATGGTAGTATACGATGAGTGGGGATAGCCCCATAGCGGTAAGATGCGGATTGGAAAAATAATAACCTGTTACCACTCCTGAGGAGACAGGAATTATGAAAGAGCTTGTAAGTATCTTTCTGGAAGCTTTCGGGAGAATCTTGAGATATTTCTTCTCCAGGCTTCTGTTGTTTATTTCATCTATCATTTCTTCCGAAGGACGGTCCTCGCCACGTATGTAAATCTCATTTGTGAGCTCGACGATTTTCCTCATCCTTCTGGAGAGTTTATATTCTGTCATAAGTAGATTGTAGTTAAACTTTCTTGACTAATGCAATAAAAAGAGTGATGAAAAGGTAATTTTAAGATGATAATGCTCTGAAAGAGTCCTCTTTTTGAGTAAAACTAGTGAATATTATGAGATTGATAATAACCTTATGACAGAGCCGAATTGGCTTTGTTCCCCTCTCCCGCATGTAAAAATATGACTGGAGGAAGAAAAAAAGTTTAAAAATTTGTAAAAAAAGAGCGAAAAAAATTTGCATTCGTATCTCTTTCGTGCGATAATCATATCTGTTCAGGGTTGCACTGATTGTTCTGGCATGCGACCTTTGACACCCCGTTTGGTTCGGGACAAGGAGGTTGCCGCTGGAAATCAGCGGTTTTTTTTATGTATTTTTCTTCAAAACTGTAACTAAATTAAATATTTTCTGTTAAATATAAACAATGGCGAAGATAACTCTCATTTTATTTCTTATCCTGTCCTTATTCTCATGTTCGACAGAGAAGGTGATAGAGGTGGATGTTGCACCAGTACCGGCTGTCAAAGAGGAGATTGCTCCCATTCCATCATTTGAGGAGAGTGTACCCTTCGAGGATGCGGAGGAAATAGTTGTCACTGCTGAGGAGAATACGGAAGCTCATCCACAAGATGATGTGGAGCCTCTTGAGGAGGTGGAGAGCGAGAGTGAAGCGGTGCTAAGGCCGGCAGAGGAGATTGTGGATGAGATAGGGGAGCTTATAACAGGGGTCGTTGCGGAGGAAGATTCTGCTGAGCCTTCAGTAAGCACTGTTGAAGAAGATGTGGCATCCATTGATGAGGCGGCAGGAAAGGAAGTGACATCTGATATTGCTGAGGAGTCTGCCGAACCTGTTACGCCACCTTCTGATGAAGGCACACCTCTTTCTGAGGGGAGTCAGAATGCTTTGCCCCCAGTGCTTCCCCAAGAATCGATTCTGGATAATAGGCTCAGCGATGACATCATGTACCTCATGATAGAGCTTATTGTAGTTGTATTCATATTCACGATAACAAGCGCGATAAGAAGCAGATTCCAGCGTCCGCTTCCAGTTTTCATCTCCCTTATTCTCACGGCACTTTTCATCGCGATACCGATAACTGCCAGCATGATAATCTCCGGCTGGAGGAACTTCCATTACGTCTATTTTGTACTGGCGATCTGTTTCATCGTCCTCCGATCAAAGGATAAGAGGGGCTAGAGGCTTTCAATCTCCTTAAGACTGTCAAGTAGCCTTGTCTTATAGAAATAGTGGTCCAGTGCAATTTCGCATGCCCCTTCTGCTATACCGCCATCTGCTTGAGTGCTTTTGAATACGGTGAAATTCTTTTTCCAGTCAGGAAGAAGGGAGAGTACCATGTTGTTAAGTGCCGTATAGTCCTCATCACTCATGGCAGAATACTCCCCGAGAAGCATTGCATTGGATGCTCCAAGCACTTCGGCAGCAAGCGCGATAGCGATGCTAAGGTGCTTCAAACGGCCTTTAATAAGTTCTCTTGCTTCGGCAGAGGAGAGTATTTCCCTTGTACTCATCTCTTTTGCATGCATTTTGAAAAGCTGTCTTCTTATTGCTTGCCCGCTTAAAAAAGATTCAAGACAGCCGGATCTTCCACAGTAGCATTTCTCTCCTTGGGTGAGGCGCATGTGAGAAAACTCGTTTAGAACATGCGGTTTGAAATATGCCGTGATTCTCTCAGAGAGCATTATGAAGAGCATATCATCAAAGTTTTCTAAACATTGCTTTCTTTCCGCTCTGACCGCCGCCTCTATCTGGGAAACCCTGAGGGACGGGAAGGGAAGGACATCGCTTAGACCGGGGATATCCTCATCTGAGACGATTACCGCGCCATATATTCTGACACTCTCATTCCTGAGCATTCTTTGCAGGGATGAGTTGAGATTCTCTTTGAACTCTTCTGCTCCGTTACCCCTGGGAAATCTCTCCATGCGGAGGATCTTTCCCATGAGATCGCTTGCGGCTATCATGCAGCCCTTATCCTTGATAATGAGCGAGAGGACCTTTCCTGCGCGCACATCTATCTCAAGAATGGTTGCTGGGCGTCCTGATTCGCTCATCTTCTTTCCGCTTTCCTTGATCAGCCCGTCTTTTATAAGGGAATCCACGATTTCGGAGATTGACACCTTGTTTATGAGCAGCTCCCTTGAAAGTTCTGCTCTGCTCATGTCTTTGCCGCCTCTTATGGCGGAGAGTGTTTTAAGCCTGTTTATCTGGCGTGCATTGTCCGGTCTGGAGAAGTCCATATCTAGAGAATAGCAGATGGCTCCCTCTTTTTCCAGAAAAGTGTTGCCGATTTGCCCTTTTGTGAATAACTTAATCGTTGAGGTGATATTCAATGGCAACAAAAAAATTCAAGACTGAGGTCACTGATCTGCTTCAGCTTATTATTCACTCCCTCTATTCTAACAGGGAGATATTTTTGCGTGAGCTTATATCAAACGCATCAGATGCAATAGACAAGCTCAAATACCTTTCGCTAGTCGATGATGGTGCTCTCAAAGGCTTTTCTTTCGATCCGAGAATCGACATCTCTTTCACCGAAGACGGAAAGAGGACGCTTACGATAAAGGATAACGGAATTGGAATGAACGAGGAGGATCTTAATGGCAACCTTGGTACCATCGCATCCAGCGGTACGAGGAAGTTCCTCTCATCCCTTACCGATGAGCAGAAGAAGGACAGCAACCTGATTGGACAGTTCGGTGTCGGTTTCTATTCCGCATTCATGGTAGCTGAGAAGATCGAGGTCATTTCAAGAAAGGCCGGAGAGGATAAGGCTTGGAAGTGGACCAGTGATGGAAAGAGCAGCTATGAGATAGAGGAGGCTCAGCGGGATAGCCAGGGAACGACCATCACCCTCCACCTTACAGAGGATGGCTATACATATGCCAACCGCTATGAAATAGAGAGTCTCGTTAAGAAGTACTCCGACCATATCGCATATCCTATCTATCTTGAATACGACAAGGTCAATTATAATTATGAGAAGAAGGATGAGAAGGGTGAGCCGGAGAAGACCAGCGAGCATGTTATTGAGCAGATCAATACCTGCTCAGCCCTCTGGAGAAGAGCTAAGAGCGAGATAAAGGACGAGGAGTACAAGGAGTTCTACAAGAACAATTACTATGACAGCGAGGATCCTCTGTTCTACATCCATACCAAGGCCGAGGGTGCTACGGAGTACGTGACCCTCTTCTATATCCCTGCAAAGGCTCCTTTCGACATGAACTATGCCGATTACAGGCCGGGTGTGAAACTCTATGTTAAGAGGGTGTATATCACGGATGATGATAAGACACTTCTTCCAACATATCTCAGATTCGTACGGGGAATAATAGACAGCGAGGATCTTCCTCTCAACGTCTCCCGTGAGATTCTGCAGGAGAACAGGGTGATGGCCTCGATTAGAAACAGCTCTGTGAAGAAGCTTCTTTCCGAGTTTAAGAAAATCAGTGAGAACAACCCTGAACTTTATGACAAGTTCATCAAGGAGTACAACAGGCCGCTTAAAGAAGGTCTTTACAGCGACTATGCCAATAGGGACGCTCTTCTGGAACTCGTGCGCTACCATTCCTCCTCTCGTGACGGCTATGTATCTCTAAAGAGCTACAAGGAGCACATGCCATCGGATCAGAAGGCAATTTACTATCTGACAGGAGGCAAGGAGGAGACGCTGAAATCATCCCCGCTTCTCGAAGCATATAAGAAGAAGGGCTACGAGGTACTTATCATGGATGATGATATCGATGAGATAGTCATCGGCAGTGTTTACGAGTACGATAAGCTTCCTCTGAAGGCTATAAACAAGGCTGGAGCGATGGATGACCTCAAGAGCGAGGGAGAGGACAACAGTAGTGAAGAGAAGAAGGATCTCGTTGAGAAGATCAAGAAGGCCCTCTCAGACAAGGTAAAGGATGTGCGCCTCTCATCCCGTCTTGTTGATACCCCTGCGGTTGTCGTGAATGATGATAACGATCCAAGTGCTCAGATGCAGAGGCTAATGAAGCAGATGGGAGGCCCGGATGTAGGGGATATAAAGCCGATTCTGGAAATCAATGCTTCCTCTCCGCTGATCCGGAAGATAGAAGAAAGCCAGGATGATGAGTATGTCAGGAAGCTTTCAGAGATTGTGCTTTCGTCTGCGATGCTTCAGGAAGGAATCATGCCCGACGATCCTGTCTCCTATACGAGGGCAATTTCGGAACTCCTATCCAAATAGTGTGTAAAATTTACCTTAAAGCTATTCTAAGGGAGGCCCGTCCTCCCTTATAATCGTCCGTATGGATCAAACATTACTTTCACAGGTTGGTGCGGATGGTCTCGTAAATGAAATCGTCGTTTATTTCAATCCTGAGACATTCATTCCGCGCCTCATAATATTCGTCGCTATCATCGTGATAGCTTCTCTTCTTACCAAGTTCGTCAGGAAATCATTCAAGAATCTTCAGAGTACGAAGAGGATATCCTCCATATTCGGCACGCTGATGCGCAAGACGATTAATTCCATCATATGGGTAATCGCCGTGATTTTCCTTCTTCAGGATCTTGGAGTTAACCTGACCCCGGTAATCGCAGGTCTTGGAGTATCCGGTGTCGTTTTGGGCCTTGCGCTTCAGGAAACGATAGCCAGCTTCTTCTGCGGCTTCATAATCGCCGTAAAGCGTCCGTTCGAGATCGGGGACTACGTATCCATCGGTGGAACGGAAGGAACTGTAAAGACGATGGACATCATGGGAATATCCCTCACATCTGGAGATAACAAGCTCATAACAATGAGCAACAAGAACGTCTGGGGCAGTGTCATCATCAACACTTCCGCTCTGGATAAGAGAAGGATAGATATGGTTATCCCTGTCGCGTACGATACGGATCTGGAGAAGGCGAAGGGTGTCATTACCGGTCTCCTTTCATCCTATTCTGAAGTGCTGAAGGATCCTGAGATGAAAATCGAGGTTCACACTCTCGCAGACTCCTCAATCAATTTCATTGTCAGACCATGGACTGCGAATGCCGATTACTGGACCGTTTACTGGAGATTCCAGAAGGAAATCGTGGAAGCGTTCAGAGCAAACGGTATCGAAATCCCATATAACAAGCTTGATGTGAATCTGGTAAAAGCCTGATTATTTCTTTTCAAGTCCTATCAGGAAGATTTCAAAGCTGTCATCACGCGAGGCCTTCGGTTTGAAGGCCTTTGCTTTTTTAAACATCTCTCTCATGTGACGGAGTATCTCCTGCTCCCCGCCACCCTGGAAGATTTTTATAACGAGGTTGCCACCCTTTTTAAGCTGTTCTTCTGCCAGTCGGACCACTTCTGATGCGAGGCCTTCGCTTCTTGTCGTGTCCACAGTCCTGTTTCCTGTCGTCATCGGGGCTGCATCGCTTATTATCGCATCATATGGCCCAAGTTCAGTAAGCCGGGCCCTTATCTCTTTTGAGAAAGCATCCCCTGTGATTTCGGTTACGGTGGGAGGGACGGGATCGAGGGAGAGTGGATTGAGGTCGCAGGAGACGATCCTGCCTTTCCCCTTTATTAGCATGCGGTGCGTATAAAGCGTCCATGAGCCTGGGGCGGCTCCAACATCAAGCACGCTATCACCCGGTTTTATCAGCTTTTCCTTCGCATTTATCTCTTCCAGCTTGTATACGCTACGCGCGGGGTATCCTTCCTTATGTGCCCTCTGCGTATAAGAATCCGCTTTGTCCCTTCTTGAATTAGCCATGGCTGAAATATAGCAGAAAAGGAGAAAAAAAACAGCATCGCCGACCATTGGGATGGGAGAGAGAGTCGACGATGCTATCATTCTAATCTGTTTTTCACACATATTTATAAGGAGGTGAAAAAACTGTTGCTCTGTATTTGTAAATACAGCAAATACCGTGCCAAGTATTAAAAACAGCCGGTTTCTGTGAGAATAGAGCGTTTTGTGGTGTGAAAATTCTTCACAGTGGGAAAATATTGCACTTAAATAAAAAGGGCACCTTATCTTAAAAGGTGCCAAAATGCTAAAAAAAGGAGGTTGAAAAAAACTGTTTGCTCTATTTACTGATTTTCCTAGCAAGAAGCGTGCCAAATTCAAAATATTGACCGCGCTGGAAAATAAGGTTACTTTTCTTTCATGCCAAGTATCATTAACAGGAAATTCAGGTACACTTATTGGAATGCCAATATGGTGATCGTCGGAATAAACGTAATCGTGTTCTTCATAGCAAACTATTTATATCCCGCACTCAATTTCTACCTTTCAATGTTTCCTCTGCGCATCATTGCCGATCCGAAGTCATGCTATACATTCCTTACATGCACCTTTGCCCATGCAAGTATTGCACACCTCATTTCAAACATGCTCGGGCTCCTGATATTCGGAACTATTGTCGAGCGCAATATCGGAAGCAGGGAATACCTGCTGTTCTACCTGCTATGCGGGACTCTTTCCTCTGCGCTTTCATTTGTCACGTACTGCCTTGGCGGGCAGTACATGGTAATGCTCCTGGGAGCCAGCGGAGCACTTTATGCTGTCATGCTCCTTTTCGCTGTCTTCTTCCCGAATGCGCTGGTCTATGTCTTTGGCATAATCCCGATGCGTGCCTATGCCCTGGTCGCACTTTATTTTGTAATTGAGTTCTCTTCCTCGTTCATATCAGATGGAATAAGCCACGTAACACATCTTTATGGCCTGATTGTTGCGCTTCTTTACATCATCATCCGCATGAGGATCAACCCGTTCAGGAGAAGATCCTCATGATAGCTGTGGCTTACTTGGATGCAAGCAGGTATACTTCTGGGCCTTCAAGGTAAAGCTCCTTCACGTCTTTCTCCCCTGAGTCCATGTAGCTTGCGCTATCCGGGTCTATAAGGACAGTCCAGAGCTTTCCAAGCTGCATTGTCACAGGCTTTTCCTCATTTGAGTAGATCAGCATAAGGCTTGGGTATTTCTCATCCGGATGGTTATCCAGCAGGAACACGGCAGTCCTCTTATAGAGTGTTTCGAATGATTTTATCCTGTCTATGGCTTTTTCAGACTTGTCATAAAGTGCGGGGATGCGTTTTCTTGTGGCTATCAGGCTCCTGTAATAGTCGATGAGTTCCTTCGCATCCTTCGTCCTTGTCCAGTCGAACCTGTTGATGAAGATTGGAGAGTTGTACGAGTTCTTGATTCCGACTTTTGTCCTTGCGGCCTCTTCACCTGAAAGCATGAACGGCCTGCCCTGCATCGTGAAATACATTGCGGCTGCTGCCTTATTTGCCTTTACTGTCTTCTCATCCAGCTGAAGGAAGTCCTCTTTGGGATCCAGCGACAGCTTAAGCTTGTCCCACAGCGTCCAGTCATCATGGCATGAGACGTATTCGATTGTCTGGTTCGCGCTCTTTGTCCTGAAGTGCCAGTCTCCGTTCATCCAGCCTGCAACAGCATGCCTCAAAAGATGGAGATCCACATTCCCTCCGTTCACGAAGCCCAGGGATTTTGAATCGAAGTTGCTTCCCTTAATGAGATCCCTTGTGGAATCAGAAAAGGCTCCGATCCCGTCATCAAGGAGGGAGAGGGCATACTTATCCGCAAGCTGGAATCCTTCCTTTACTGCAGTTCCTCCAGCTGCCCATGGCTCTCCGTAAACAAGCTTTTCCCCCTTTCCATAGATCCTGTCCAGGCTTTCCCTTATGTCATTCATGAGCCGGGTGTCCAGAAGGCCCATCAGGTCAAACCGGAATCCATCAATGTGGTATTCCTCAGCCCAGAAGAGCACGGAATCCAGTATGTAGCGGTGTGCCATGGGGCGTTCGGTTGCTATGTCGTTCCCGCAGCCCGATCCGTTTGATGCGCTCTTATCAGCATTCTGCCTGTAGAAGTACCATGGCTCAGTCCTGAAAAGCGGGCTGTCCAGGCGGTATGTGTGGTTATACACCACATCCATAACGACCCTCAGACCTGCTTTGTGCAGTGCCCTGATCATTTCCTTCAGTTCCCTGATCCTGACTTCGCCATGCTCTGCGTCTGTGGAATATGAGCCCTCCGGCACATTGTAATTCTCCGGATCATATCCCCAGTTGAAGTCAAAGTCATTCCCTTTCTCATCTATTGAGCCATAATCATATATCGGCATGAGCTGCACATGCGTGATGCCAAGGCTTTTGAGGTATGAAAGCCCTGTAGGGAAGTTCTCATCGAATGTAAGGTGGGTGTTCTCCTCCGTAAGTGCGATAAATCGTCCACGTGCCCTGTCACTGATTCCAGAAAAGCGCTGGTATGTGAAATCCTTCACATGGAGCTCATAAATGATGTCATCATTCTGCCTTTCCGGGGCCCTGTCTTCTTCCCATCCCTCAGGATCCGTGTGCCTGAGGTCTATGACCATGGCTCGCCTGCCATTGACTCCCGCACTTACTGCATATGGATCAATGGTGCGGTATTCATTTCCGTTTGTGAATATGAGGTAGTCATAGTATGTGTATTCAAGATCTTCATCTATCCTTGCCTCCCAGTGCCCATCACTGTACTTATTTAGGCTTTCCCTCCTGAAGCTTGCGCATTCAGAGCCTTCCTTATAAAGGAACAGTTCGACAGATGATGCACTTGGAGCCCAGAGCCTGAAATATGTCGAGCCGTCTCTTATCTCAGATCCCAGTGGTCCCGCATAATAGGGGAGCGTATCAAGGTAATTCCCGTTTCTGTTTCTCATTCCCGTTTTCCCCTGTGCTAGCTGATGCCGTATTCAGACCTGAGCTTATTGTAGCCGCTCTTTATGACATCGTAGATGATCCTTATCTTCTCATCGTGATGGATGAATGCGCTCTTCATTGCATTTATCGTGATCTTCTCAAGATCCCTGATTCCAAGCCCATATTCCCTTACGGCTATTTCCATCTCTTTTGTGAGTGTAGTGTCACTCATCAGGCGGTTGTCCGTGCATAGGAATACCCTGAAGCCGTTCTTGAAGAAAATGGGGAAGGGGTGGCTCTGGTAGCTTTCGGCAGCTCCAGTCCCGATATTGCTTGTAAGGCACATCTCAAGAGGGATTCTCCTGTCATTCACAAAATGTGCAAGGCTTCCCATTTTCCTTATCGCGCCCCCTTCAGTCACCATGTCCTCAACAAGGCGCACTCCATGCCCGATCCTGTGGGCACCGCACAGCTGTATTGCCTGCCAGATTGATTCAAGGCCGAATGCCTCTCCGGCGTGTATTGTTATGTTGAAGTTCTTGTTCCTGATATACTGGAATGCATCCAGATGCTTTTTTGGCGGATGGCCGTACTCATCCCCTGCGATATCGAAACCGACAACCCCCTTTTCCCTGAATGCGACTGCCAGTTCTGCGATATCAAGAGAGAGGGAAGGATCCTCATTCCTCATTGCGCAGAGGATAAGGCCGGTCTCGACTCCGGTTTTCTTCTTTCCTTCCTCAAGGCCTTTAAGAACTGCTGTCACCACCTCTTCAAGGTTAAGTCCCTTCTCTGTATGAAGGGCAGGGGCGAATCTTATCTCGGCATATACCACATTCTCCTTTGCAAGATCCTCTACAGCCTCACGTGCCACACGTACAAGGTTTTCCCTGCTCTGCATCACGGCTGTGGTTATCCTGAATGCCTCAAGATAGAGTGTCAGTGACTTCTGCTGGCATCCCTTGACCAGGTAGTCATGCAGTGCAGTCTCATTATATGTTGGAAGATCTATGCCGTCTTTTTCAGCAAGTTCTATGATTGTCCTTACTCTCAGCCCTCCGTCCAAGTGGTCATGCAGTTCGACCTTAGGGCATTTCCTTATTATGTCATATGTGATCATGCTTTTAATTATACTGTGTATTCTGCGAAATAATTAAAGATTTTTTGACTTTTTCACGCAATAGTGAAAAATGATTGATTTGTTTTAATACGATTTTAATAATTAGTCAGCGAATAAAGATTTATATCCTAGAAAAAATGGCATTTTTGAAGCCTCAGACACTTTACAATTTATTACTAAAGAATAATAATCCGAAAGTATAGGAGAATATGAAAAAATGGCAAAGACTACAGATTCATTGAACAAGAAACTTCTTGCAGCAGCTATCAGCTCAACAAAGGCTAAGGATATCAAGGACCTCATTGCACAGGGAGCTGATGTCAATGCCCATAATGAATGGGGGCTCACACCTGTAATGCTTGCAGCACAGTACAACAACTCAACTGCCGTACTCAATGCTCTTATCGCAGCTGGTGCAGACATCCATGAAGCAGAGCCGAAGTACCGCTCTAACGCACTTCACCTTGCAGCAAACAGCAGCAAGAACCCGAAGATCATCGAGGCACTTCTTGCAGCAGGAGCAAACATCGACGCAAGGAACTACCTTGGTGAGACAGCTCTTATCATGGCAGTCAATGGAAACAGCGAGACAAAGATGACAACTCAGCTTATCAAGAGTGGTGCTGATGTAAACGCATGCGACTATCAGGGACACAGCGTTCTTGACTATGCACGCGCAGCAAAGAGGACATATGTCATCAACCTTCTCAAGGAGCACGGAGCTAACTGAGCTTTTCCCTGAGCAAGTACGGAGCCTGTTGTCTTTTGCAACGGGCTTTTTTCATTTCCATGCAAAAAAAATAAAACTGACCTGGATCTCATTCCGGGCAGCTTCCAATTTCAGTCTTCCCTGAATGCCTTAACCGCTTTCATGTACTCGCTTTCAAGATTCAGGAATACCGCAGTCTCTTTAAGTGAGCGGGTTTTCTCAAGCTCTTCAGCCAGCGCTGCTATCTTCTTGAGCCCTATCTTTTCTGCAGCCTTCTTGATCTTATGCGCGCACTTTGTGATTGCCTGTTCGTCTTTTTCTTCCATAGCCTTCTTCAGGCATGGGAAGTCTGAGTCCTTCTCGAAGGAGGTCAGCTTTTCCTTGAACATCGCAATGTCCCCTCCGTAATACTCAAGCGCTTCTTCCCAGTCAAGTCCGACTTTCTCTGCAATAGCCTTTATGTTCATAATAATCCCTTGCTAGAATATGATATCTATGATACCTCTAATGGTAACAAAAAGTATGATCAGTGGCAGTATGTAAGCACAGTAGAATCTGATTTTTTTAGGGAATTTGAGCCCGTCACCCATATCGGCTGTCTCAAGGAAGTTCTTCCAGCCCCAGCCATAGCGTGATGTGCAGTAGATCACCATGACAAGTGAGCCAAGGGGAAGAAGGAGGTTTGATACTATGAAATCCTCAAGATCCATGATTCCCGTTCCCTCCCCGAAAGGCTTGAATGATGAAAGCACATTGAAGCCAAGGATGCATGGAAGCATGATGAAGAGGAAGAGCACGATATTCAGGAGCGTTGCCTTCCTTCTTGTGTATCCTCTCATGTCCATCCAGTAAGCCAGAATATTCTCAAATACGGCAATAAGGGTTGTGAGGGCTGCAAAGCTCATTGCAAGGAAGAACAGGGCAGACCATACTGAGCCCGCATTCATCTTGGCAAAAACGTTCGGAAGCGTAATGAAGAGCAGGCTGGGGCCGGATCCTGCTTCAATGCCGAATGCAGAGCAGGCAGGAAAGATGATGAATCCGGAAAGAAGAGCGATTGACGTGTCAAGGCATACTACCCTGACGCTCTCCCCTGTAAGGGATCTCTTCTCACTGAAGTATGAACCCATGATTGACATTGCACCGATTCCGAGCGAAAGGGTGAAGAATGCCTGACCCATGGCGGCAAAAAGGGATTCACCAAGTCCGTATTCCACCAGGTTCCCGACATCTGGCCTGATGAAGAACATGAGTCCGTCATGAGCGCCTTCAAGGCTTACAGAGTGGATAGCCAGTGCGATCATCAGCACAAAAAGCAGTCCCATCATTATCTTTGATACCCTCTCCACGCTGTTCTTGAGTCCGCCAAGGGCAATAAGGGCTGTTATGATCAGTGCTATGAAACCCCAGCCATACTGTAAAAGCGGCTCTGAGAGCATCGTGTTGAAGAATGATCCGACTTCCTCTGTTCCCATTCCCCTGAATGTGCCAGTAAGGGAAGAGAGGAAGTAATAGAGCAGCCATCCCGTGATTGGAATGTAGAACGAAAGGAGCATGTAGTTTCCAAATACTGCAAATCCGCCGGCAATATGCCATTTGCTGCCTTTTGGCTCCGTATTGCGGTAGGCTCCCACGATATTCTGCTTTCCTGCCCTTCCAATGGAGAACTCCATCACCATTACAGGAAGTCCAAGGATAACCAGGAAAACAAGATATATAAGTACAAATGCCGCTCCTCCATAACGTCCTGTTATATATGGAAAGCGCCATACGTTTCCAAGCCCGATGGCACATCCTGCCGAGAGCAGGATGAAGCCCAGGCGTGATGAAAGTGTTTCTCTTTCTGCCATGTTACAACCTTTAGTAACTTCTTGCCGGATACTGCGGCTCAGAAGTGAAATTGATATTGAGCTTGCGCATTCCGTCGATATCCCCAGCAGACGGAATGTGTGTGAAGTGGACATCGCAGTCCCTGAGCTGCTTGAGGGCCTCGGATGCTTTCTTTGCATTCTCATCATATATTCCAGAGATTGAGAGTGCTATCAGGATTTCATCCACGTTGAGGGAGACTCCCTTGCTTGAAAGGATATCCCTTTTTGTATGGGTCACTGCATCAATGACTTCCTTATGTATGAGGTCGATGCCTTTATCGATGCCTAAAAGGGCTTTGCATGCATTCAGAATGAGTGCAGAGCCGGCATGCATGAGATTGGAATTGTGGGCTGTGATGATCCTGCCATCCTCAAGTTCTATGGATGCTGCACATACTGTGCCATCCTCTTTTCCCTTCCTTCTCTCTATTGCATCCTCAAGGGCTTTCCTTGCAGGAAGCACTGTAGGAAGATCCTCTTCCTTAAGATGTGCCTTATCGAGCAGTGCCAGTGCCCTGTTGTACACTTCCCTGGAACAGATTCCCTGGAGGTAATCTGTCTTTGTATGGAATACGCGCCTTATTATTTCCCTCTCCGCGGCTTTCCTGCAGGCCTCATCATTGATGATTCCAAATCCGCAGCGGTTGACTCCCATGTCTGTCGGGCTCTTATAGACGCATTCCCCTGTGATCTTCTCAAGTATCCTCTTGAGTATTGGATAGGCCTCGAGGTCCCTTGAGTAGTTCACGGTCACTTCGCCATATGCATCAAAGTGGAAATGGTCAATAAGGTTCACATCCCCGATATCGACTGTAGCAGCCTCATACGCTATGTTCACCGGATGGTTAAGCGGAAGGTTCCAGATAGGGAAGGTCTCAAGTTTTGCATAGCTCGGTTTCTGTCCCATCTTTGCCTCATGGTACATCTGATTAAGGCATGTGGCGAGCTTTCCGGAACCTGGGCCTGGAGCTGTGACTATTACAACCGGTGCATTTACAGGGATGTAAGGATTCTTTCCATATCCCTCTTCAGAGACTACGACATCTATATTGCTGGGGTAGCCAGGAGTTGCAGTATGCTCATAGACCTTGATGCCCCTTCTCTCAAGCTTCCTCTTGAACTGCACGGCCGCAACCTGGTTCTCAAACCTTGTTATGACAACCTTGTCGCATTTAAGCCCGTATTCAGCAAAATCATGGATCATTTTCAGGACATCAGCATCGTAACTGATGCCATAATCACCCCTGATCTTCCTCTGCTCAATGTCTCCTGCATAAATGCATATTATGATATCAAGGCTCTCCTTGAGCTCCTTGAAGACTTTCATCTTGTTATTCTCATCAAAGCCAGGAAGAACGCGTGCTGCGTGCTTGTCGTGAAGCAGCTTTCCTCCGCACTCTATATAAAGACGTCCTGAAGAGGATTTTACCCTCTCCAGGATGTACTGGCTCTGTTCCTTAATGTATTTAGCGCTGTCAAAACCGACCTGCCGCATTATACGTACCCTTGGGCGATCATTGCCCTTGACACCTTCATGAATCCGGCGATGTTTGCACCGTCAATGAAGTTGTCTTTCCTGGAATATGTCTCAGCTGCTTCGCTGATATTCCTGTAAATATTGTTCATTATGCCCTTAAGCTCATTATCAACCTGTTCCGGTGTCCATCTCATTCGCTGGGAGTTCTGGGCCATTTCGAGTCCGGAAACTGCCACACCGCCTGCATTTGCTGCCTTAGCCGGAGCAAGGAGAACGCCGGATGATGTAAGGATTTCCTCACTTTCTATGGAGCATGGCATGTTTGCACCTTCTCCAACGAGCTTGATTCCGTTCTTCACAAGGTTAAGTGCATCGTCTTTCAGGATTTCGTTCTGTGTTGCGCACGGGAATGCGTAATCTGCCTTGATGTTCCATATAGGATTTGGTTCGCTTGGATTCCTCTCAATGTAAGGAACACCGTATTTTTCCGCATATTCCCTGATCCTGCCCCTCTTGACGTTCTTGAGCGTCTTTACGTAAGCAAGCTTTTCAGAATCAATTCCGGCCTCATCGATAATCATGCCTGATGAGTCAGAGAGTGTGATTACCTTTCCTCCAAGAGCATTGATCTTCTCGACCGTGAACTGTGCTACGTTGCCGCTTCCAGAGACAAGGCATGTAGCTCCTTCAAATCCCATCTTCTTGTCCCTGAGGATTGCCTCCGAAAGGTATACAAGGCCGTATCCTGTTGCTTCCGGCCTGATGAATGATCCGCCGTATTCAATGCCTTTTCCCGTCAGTACTCCGGTAAACTCGTTCCTGATCTTCTTGTACTGGCCGAAAAGGTATCCGATTTCCCTTCCTCCGACTCCGATATCTCCTGCAGGAACATCTGTATCCGGACCGATATGGCGGCAAAGCTCTGTCATGAATGACTGGCAGAAGCGCATCACCTCTCCATCGCTCTTTCCTTTCGGATTGAAGTCAGATCCGCCTTTTCCTCCTCCCATGGGAAGCCCTGTGAGGCTGTTCTTGAAGACCTGCTCAAAAGCAAGGAATTTCATGATTGACAGGTTTACGGATGGGTGGAACCTGAGACCACCTTTGTATGGACCGATTGCGGATGACATCTGAATTCTGAATCCCCTGTTGACCTGGCACTTGCCATCATCATCAATCCATGGAACGCGGAACATCACCTGGCGCTCCGGCTCTACCATCCTCTCAAGAACCCTGTGGTATGTAACCTCAGGGAGCTCATCAATTATTTTGTCAATTGATAAGAGGAATGTGTAGACTGCCTGCTGGAATTCCCTCTCATTTGGATCACGGGAGAGAACCTGCTGATAAACTTGTTCTGTCTGACTGTGCATGATTTTCCTCCTCTAAAGAAAACTTAGCGAAATTATAGAGCAAAAAAAAGGCATTGTTAAAGATTTACTAAGGGGAAATATCGTATTTCCGGGTAAAAATATGTATTTTAATTCCGTTTCTAAAAAAGCCTGTTTTTGCTATCATGAAGCAGAGTTAACGGATAATTCACATAATCCTTATGTGATGTTAATCTCAGTAAGGTATTAGATTATGGTAAAAGATTTTAAATTCATATATTTTGATGCCGGGCTTACTTTGCTGGCAAATAACCACGCATCCCTTTTCAGGAGGGCTCTGGAGAGCCTGGGGTATAAAAGGACGATGAGCGAAGTTGAGAGGGCGTACCATCTGGCAAACAAGGAAGCTATGAGGCATGCCCTGCTTCACAGGAGTGACGGAAGAGAGAAGTTCGCGTTCTATTTCCTTGAGTACCTCGGACTTGATGTGAGCGTAAAGGATTTCAGGGCTGCATATGAGGATATCGGGCATGAGTTCAGGTGGAGTGCTTTCCCTTTTGCCAGGGCTGTGCTTGAGAAACTGAAGGGTGATGGATTTAAAATAGGAATTCTCTCTAACTGGGACCGCAGCCTGAGATCAATTCTTGAAAGGGAAGGGCTGCTCAGCCTGTTTGATGAGGTTGTCATATCTTCTGAGGTCGGATATGAGAAACCGGATGAGAAGATATTCAGGATTGCTCTTGAGAAGGCTTCCTGCCAGGCTGCAGAGTGCCTTTTCGTAGGGGATAATTACTATGATGATGTCATAGGAGCGGAAAAGCTCGGGATTGCCACTGCCCTGATAAACCCGGGAAACCTTGGAATAGAGGATCTGGATTATAAAGGGATTGTGATAGGTTCAATCATGGACCTGGTGAAAGGATAAAGAAAGAAATGATTAGGAAGATATTGATTATAGCCCTGTGCTCCATTCTCCTTTTTTCCTGCTCAAGGAATGATGGAAGTTCTGCTGCTGCCAGTGAAAGCCCGGATACAGTCAGGCTTACAATGCCAAGTGAACCTGACAGCCTGGATCCCTATATCTCCACGGCAAGCGACACGGAGGCCGTGATGCATAATGTATACGAGGGCCTGGTCCTCTTCAATGAAGAGGGGGAGATAATTCCCGGCCTCGCTTCTTCATGGGAAATCTCGGAAGACGGACTCACATACACATTCCATTTAAGGGATGATGTACTTTTCCATGACGGATCGCGTTTCAGTTCAGAAGATGCCAAGGCGGCTTTTGAAAAGATTTCCGGCCTCAATGGCGGAACTCCTCTTTCGGAGCGCTTTGCCATAATAGGGGAGGTGGAAGCACCGGATGAGAACACTCTTATAATCCACCTTACGGAGGCTAACGCCGCTTTCCTTGAGGCTACAAGGATCGGCATTATCCCATTCGGCTATGAGGATTCGGCAACGCATCCTGTTGGAACAGGGCCGTATAAGTTCAGCGAGTACATTCCAGGCCAGCGCATTGTGCTCACCCTCAATGAAGATTACTATGATGAGAGCCGCAAGGGCAGCATAGAGCGTGCTGAGTTCTACATAATGACCGATCCAAGCGCTATTGTCACTGCACTGCAGTCCGGACAGCTGGATCTTGCCCAGGTGATGGGAAGCGATGCTGAGATCCTTGAGGGAAGCTATAATGTCTACAGCAATCCCCAGAATATGGTATGCCTCCTGGCCCTGAATAATGATTTCGAGCCTTTCAGGGATATCAGGGTAAGGCAGGCTCTCAATTATGCAATCAACAAGCAAGACATCATAAACGGTGCCTTTGACGGTTATGCTACAAGGCTGGATACCAATTTTTCCCCTGTTATGGGATTCTATTACAATGAAGATACGGAAGGCTATTATCCATATGATCCTGAGAGGGCAAGGGAACTGCTTGCAGAGGCAGGCTTCAGCAATCTGAGCTTCACTATGACAGTCCCTGCCAATTACCCGAATCATGTAAGCACGGCACAGATCATAAAGGAAAACCTGCGGGCTGTCGGCGTCAA
The DNA here is from genome assembly GCA_949295125.1 of uncultured Spirochaetales bacterium. Taxonomy (GTDB): domain Bacteria; phylum Spirochaetota; class Spirochaetia; order Sphaerochaetales; family Sphaerochaetaceae; genus Ornithospirochaeta. Next base: position 34,243 of record CASFJV010000031.1, on the reverse strand, counting down.
TGCTGAGATCCAGCTTGTTGAATGGGGATCATGGCTTGAGGATGTCTATACGAACGGCAATTACGAGAGCACTGTAATCGGCCTGACAGGCAAGCTCAATCCTTATGAGATCCTTGTAAGGTTCAAATCGGATTACAGGAGGAATTTCGTACACTACCGTGACAGCCATTATGATGAGCTGATTGGTGAGGCAATGGTTGAAAGTGATCCGGAAAGGCGTGCTGAGCTTTACAAGGAATGCCAGATGATACTGACAGAGAATGCGGTCTCCGTATTCACCTGCGATCCCAACCTGATTCTTGCCGGACGGAAAGATTTGAAGGGCTATAAGGCTTATCCATTGAGTTTCATGGACCTTAGTGCGCTATACTATTAGCAGATGAGATACTACCTGAGAAAGCTAATTGGACTCCTTGTTACATTGATAATAGTCTCTCTTGCAGCTTTTCTGTGTTTTTCTGTCCTGCCCGGTGATCCTGCCCTGATCATACTTGGCCTTGATGCGGATGAGCTTCAGATTGAAGCCCTGCATCGGGAGCTTGGGCTCGATAAGAACATAGCACTGCGTTATCTTGACTGGCTTTCGGGGCTTTTCAGGGGGGATCTTGGCACTTCAATCAGGTATTCCCAGAGTGTTTCTTCCCTTATTGGGGAATCATTCAAGGTAACGCTTTCCCTCGGTGTGCTGAGCCTGATCCTCACTGTCCTTATCGGGCTTCCGATCGGGCTCTGGCTTGGTGCCAATTCAAAAAAGAAATCCTCAATTCCAGTTTCAATACTTTCCCAGATATCCCTTTCTGTTCCATCATTCTGCATGGCAATCGTGCTGATAAGCATATTCTCCGTGCACCTTAAGATCCTGCCATCAATCGGCTATACTCCGATAACTGACGGACTCTTCCCGTTTCTTAAGTCGCTAATACTTCCATCCCTCTCAATTGCGATCGGGTCGGCCGCAATACTTATCAGGTACATTAAGGTCTCCATAGAGAAGGAAGAGGGGATGGATTATGTGAGAACAGCAAGAAGCAAGGGCCTAAAAAGGAGTTCCATCATGCTTTGCCATGTCCTGAAGAACTCCCTCATCCCTGTGATAACAACGCTTGGCCTCATTGCTGCCGATATCCTCGGAGGAAGCATAATAGTGGAAAACATATTCTCCCTTCCGGGAATAGGGAGGCTTATAACAGTATCGATATCGAGCAGGGATCTGCCGCTTATACAGGGGCTTGTCCTCTATCTGGCATTCATTGTGGTGCTGTGCAATTTCGTTGTGGACATGGTCTACTCCCTGGTGGACCCGAGGATAAGGCTGAAATGATTAAGAAGTATTTCAGGAACATTGAGTTCTCAATAGGCTTTTCAATACTGCTGCTGATCCTCTCTGTCCTTGTGGTCTCATTCTTTTACACCCCATATGATGTTGAGGCTATGGATCTTGCAAACAGGCTTGATAAGCCGGGGCTTGCCCATCTTCTTGGAACGGATCAGTTCGGCCGCGATATACTGAGCAGGGTAATGAAGGGCATTGAGGTGTCCATCCTGATAGGATGCCTTTCTGTGATATCAGGACTGGTCTTCGGACTTCTCATAGGATCTGTCTCAGGCTATGTCGGAGGAAAGGTTGATGAGGCGGTCATGAAGATCATAGACAGCCTGATGGCTTTCCCTGGGGTTCTTCTTGCGATGATGCTTATAGCGGTTTCCGGAAACGGACTTAAGAATACGGCCATAGCCCTGGCAATTATGGCCATCCCGCGCTTTGCAAGGATCTCAAGAAGCGGCTATATGGAGTACAGGGATAAGGATTTCATAAAAGCCGAGAGGATAAGGGGAGCCGGTAACATCAGGATCATGTATATCCATATCCTTCCCAATATCCTGGCAGAACTCAGTGCTACGGCCTCCCTTTCCTTTGCATCCGCGATCATGTCTGAGGCTGGGCTGAGCTATCTTGGACTTGGCATGCAGCCACCTTCACCGAGTCTTGGCATAATGCTCTCAGAAGCACAGGATTACATGCTCCGCGCCCCATGGTATGTCCTGATACCTACAGTCACTATTGCGCTGCTTGTCATCGCGTTCAATCTGCTTGCAGATGGCATCAGGGATGTTAATGGAGGTGCAAAATGAGCCTAATGAGCCTGAACGGCTTCTCCCTTTCCTTCTGCGAGAAAGGAAGGACTCTCCGTGCTGTTAATGATATCTCAATGAAAGTGGATGAGTCAGAGATGGTTGCCCTTATCGGGGAGTCAGGGTGCGGCAAGAGCGCTACAGCACTTTCGCTTATAGGACTGGAAAATGAGAGGGCAGTCATGAGCGGAAAGGTGCTTTTCAAGGGAATTAACCTGCTTGATCTAAGTGAAAAGGAGTGGCTTTCTCTCAGGGGAAAGGAAATTTCCATGATCTTCCAGGAGCCTATGACGGCACTCAATCCATTGATAAAGGCAGGAAAGCAGGTTCTTGAGAACCTGATGGTGCATAGTGACGCATCAAGGAAGGAAGGCAAGGCTATCGTACTTGATATGCTTGAGAGCGTTGGACTTGATGATGCTGAGCGCATATATAACAGCTATCCCCATCAGCTCTCCGGTGGCCAGAGGCAGCGCATCATGATTGCCCTTGCCCTCATAAACAATCCCTCCCTGCTGATCGCAGATGAGCCTACAACAGCCCTGGATGTGACTATCCAGGCAGAGATAATAGATCTGATCAGGAAGATGAACAGGGAAAAGAAGACGGCCGTGCTTCTTATCTCCCATAACCTCTCTCTTGTAAAGGGACTTACAGAGAGGTCGTATATCATGTATTCGGGAAGCATCGTTGAAAGCGGCATGACTGATGAGATCCTCACTTCTCCGATTCATCCTTATACCAGGGGACTGCTGGCATCTGTCGCGCATCAGAAAAGCCGTGGCAAGAGGCTTTTCTCGATACCTGGGAATGTGCCGCCCCTCGAGGAGAGGAGCAGCATTGGCTGTCCGTTTGCTCCACGCTGCCCGGTTGCAGCAGATATGTGCTTCAGCATAGCTCCTGCCATGAGGGAGGAAGGGGGCAGGGCTTATGCATGCCTATTGGGCAGGAAAGAGATAGAAAGGAGGATGGAAAATGCCCAGCAGCCTTCTTGAACTGAAAGGGGTAAGAAAAGATTTCAGGAAGGGAAAAAACATCGTGCATGCGCTTTTCCCGACTGATCTTGAGATAATGGAAGGTGAGATACTTGGCCTTGTCGGAGAGTCCGGATCCGGGAAAAGCACTCTTGCCAATATCATAGTGCGCCTGATACCCAGCGACAGCGGATCAATCGTTTTTGACGGCATAAAAATCTCAGGCCTTGGCGAGAGGGCATTCAAGAGATACAGGAGGGATATCCAGATGGTGTTCCAGGATCCTTACTCATCTATCAACCCGAAAAAGAAGATAGGGTATCTTCTTGATGAATGCCTGAGAATCCATGAAAAAGGGATGAGCAGGGAAGAAAGGGAGAGGAAGGTATATGAGAGCCTTGATGAGGTCGGGCTTGACATCTCATATGCCGAGCGCTACCAGGAAAGTCTTTCCGGCGGGCAGAGGCAGAGGGTTGCGATCGCACTTGCCCTTATACTGCGGCCGCGCCTGATAGTCCTTGATGAACCTGTCTCCGCCCTGGACGTCTCCATAGAGGCGCAGATACTTAACCTTCTTCTTGATCTCAGGAACAGGCATAACCTCACTTATCTCTTCATCTCACATGACCTGAATGTTGTCTCATACCTTTCTGACAGGATTGCAGTCATGTATAAGGGATCAGTCGTCGAGCTTGCAAAGGCTGAGGAGCTGATGTCATGCATCATGCATCCCTATACAGAGGCGCTGTTCAGGGCATCTGAGGATCTTGAGGCGGATAAGAAGGAGGAGAATGTGGTTTCCCATGGCTGCCCCTTTGCATCGAGATGCAGTAAAAGGAAGGCAATATGCCTTGATGAAAAGCCTTTGCTTATGAAGGTGAATGACAGCCATAGTGTCGCATGCTGGAGGGCTTTTGATGAAAATAGCTGCAATTTCTGATCTGCATCTGGATATCAACAGGGATTTTGATGTGCTTGGAAAACTTGTTGAAATACTTAACGGTGTTTCTGCTGGCATGCTTCTTGCCGCAGGGGACATCTCGGAGGATTTCAGGAAAACGGTAAGGGTGATGGAAGAGTTTGAGAAAATGTCCGGCATAAGGACGTTCTATGTTCCCGGAAACCATGACCTCTGGTCGCCTGATCCGCATAATTACAGGGTGGACTACATCTATTCAGCCTTTAAGGATGATGAGAGATGCCTTTCAGGAAAGGTGATAGAAGAAGATGGCTTTTCTATAATAGGCGATGTAGGCTGGTATGATTACTCATTTGGGAACCATGAACGCTTTTCCTTAGAGATGTTTGACAGGATGAGCTATATGAACCGCACATGGCAGGATGCCTATAAAAATCCATGGACAAGGGACAATATAAGGCAGAATGAAATCATGCTCTCATCCATTGAAAATGCCCTCAAAAAAGCAGGAAGCAGGAATATCATAGCTGTAACCCATATGCTTCCGATAAGGGAATTCACCGTTCTCGATGCCCGCCCTGAATGGGAGTACTTCAATGCGTTCCTCGGCTCTGAAAAGCTTGGGCAGCTGTTTGAGAAATACAGCGTGAGGTATTCTGTCTCCGGCCATGTGCATTACAGGAAGGAAATGATGAAGAATGGCATTTCATACATCTGTCCGTGCCTTGGATACCACAGTGAATGGCGTTATGCAGAAGGGCACGAGGATGATCTGGAATACCACCTGAGAGATGCACTGAGGATATTTACAGTCTAGAGCACTTTCTTCCCGTTGCTGTAGACTGCTTTCACCGCATGCGGCTCCCTTCTGTATATTGAGCGCTCAAATCTTTCCTTCACGCTGAGCCTCCTCACGCTGGGAAGGCTTGAATCTGTCAGCACTATTGCATTCAGTGGATTGCCTGCTGCAAATCCCGGCTTCTCACCGAAGAAAGCGGCAGGAGCGGATGAGGCAAGGTAGAAAGCTTCTTCCACTGTCAGGAAGTCTGGCTTTCCCTCAAGCATCATATGCCTTGCTTTTGAGCTCTTTATCGCTGAAACGGTATTTGAGAACATTGAAAGGCTGTCTCCTCCTGCGATATCACTGCCAAGCGCGATATTCATCCCTTCTCTGATCATCTCCTTTACCGGTGCATAGCCGGATGTGAGATTTATGTTTGATGAGGGACAGTGCACTGCCCATACCCCGCTTTCCTTCATGGCTTTCCTTTCCTCTTCATCTGACCAGACACAGTGTGCCATGACGGTCCTGCCGTTCCAGAGGCCGTATTTCTCATATGTCATATAGTAGTGTGAGCAGTCCGGATGGAGGGAGGATACCCATTCCTGTTCGCTGACGTTCTCTGAAAGGTGTGACTGGATGGGAAGATTCCTTTCCTCTGCGATTTTTCCAAGGGCCTGCATAAGCTCATTCGTGCATGACGGGGTAAAGCGCGGCGTTATTATCGGCTTTATGTTTTCCCACTTGCACTCATCAAGCCATTTCAGTGTTTCCCTTATTGATTCCCCTGTCTCCTCCTCCAGGTCCCTGCCGCCATTGCGGTCCATATTGACTTTCCCAACATAGCCGGTGATTCCTGCCTTATCAAGCTCCTCCATGAGGATAAGGGTTGCTTTCCTGTGAATGGATGAGAACATGACAACCCTGGTTGTCCCGTTTCTTATGAGCTCTTTTGCAAGCATGCTGTATGCAGATCTCGCAAACCCCTCATCCCTGAAGTATGCCTCGGTAGGGAATGTGTATGTGTTGAGCCATTCAAGCAGGCTCATGTCAAGGCCCATGCCGAGCATTGGATACTGAGGTGCATGCAGATGCATATCCGTAAATGACTGCATGATTAGGGCATCCTTATAGTCGGTTACCGTATCGCTGCCGTATTTCCTGTCAAGCTTCCCTGTGACTTCCCTGATCACTCCATCCTCAGCCACTATGTAGCCGTTCTCATAGATGCTGATATTATTGAAGCTGTCTGCTGATATGATATTGCCTTTTATGATAAGCCTGTTCATACTCTTTCCTCCCAAGCTCTTTCTCCCGGGATGGAAAAGTACCTGCTCCCGGAAGGGCAGATACCCATAGTGGATTCTTTAGCGATCCGTAGAGACATGCGTACTGTTAACAACGCATATATATGAATACCTTCAATTATTATGAAAGCACAGCATCAGGGATAAGTCAATTAAAATGGCTGCCCGAAGACAGCCATGATGAGTCTCAGATCAGAAGGTCCGCATATGCCTTCAGCACCTCGTCCCCTTCGCAGCCCTTAAGCACTTTCTTTGCCAGGACCTTGCCAAGCTGAACTCCTTCCTGGTCGAATGAGTTGAGATTCCATATAAAGCCCTGGTACATCACCTTGTTCTCAAAGTGTGCCAGAAGTGCTCCGAGAGCCTTTGCGGTAAGCTTATCCCCGTAAATGAGGGATGAAGGCCTGTTGCCATCAAATTCCTTGTTCGGATTTTCATCATCCTTTCCAAGCGCAAATGCCACGATCTGTGCAGAGAGGTTTGCATTCAGCTTGCTCTGGCTGTAAGAGCCATCTGTCTCGATATCCATTCCATACTGTGATTTCCTGAATCCGATGAACTGGAGAGGTACGATATCCGTTCCCTGATGCAGCAGCTGGTAGAAAGAATGCTGCCCGTTTGTTCCCGGTTCTCCGAAGATGACAGGTCCTGTCACGTAGCTTATCTTCTCCCCGAAGCGGTTTACGTGTTTTCCGTTTGATTCCATATCAAGCTGCTGCAGATGTGCCGGGAATCTGGAAAGTGCCTGTGAGTAGGGAAGGATTGCTGTTGCCGGATAGCCCATGACATTCCTCAGGTAGAATCCGATAAGGGCATCCATGAGTGCACCGTTCTCTTTCGGGCACTTATTCAGTGAAAGCACATCCTCTTCGTGTGCACCGTCAAGAAGCTCCCTGAATGTCTCAAAACCATATGCAAGGGAGAGCACTACGCCTCCGACTGCACTAGTGGAGGAATACCTTCCTCCGATATAGTCATCGATGAAGAAGGAGCTGAGCAGGCTTTCGTCTTTTGCCAGCGGGCTTGTCTTGCTTGTGACTGCTACCATGTGCCTGTTTGGAACAAGGCCCTTTATAGGTGATTTCTTCAGAGTTTCAAGGACAAGATCCCTGTTTGTCAGCGTTTCCTGCGTTGTTCCGCTCTTTGACACCAGGATGAAAAGGGTGGTTTCAAAATCCAGCCTGCCTATCACCTCAGCTGCGTCATCCGGGTCAACATTGGAAATGAACTCTGCGTTCATCTTCCTCTCTTTTCCCTTGAGTGCGAGATAGAGTGCCCTTGGCCCAAGATCTGAACCTCCGATTCCGATCTGGCATACGGTCCTGAATGCCTTTCCTGTGCTTCCCTTTATCTCTCCTGAATGCACTTTCTCAGAAAATTCCTTTATCTTGGCAAGCTCTCCGCTGTAGAAAGCCTCTTTATCCTCTCCATCTGCTTCCACCTTTGCGTTAAGGACGTTTCCCCTTGTCAGATGGTGGAGCACCAGGCGCTTTTCTCCCGTATTCATAACTTCTCCAGAAAGTATCTGCTTGTACTTTCCGATAAGATCCATTTCCTCAGCCAGCCTGGCGAGAATGCCGATTGTCTCTTCTGATACAGGCATTGCAGCATAGTTGTACTTCAGGCCACCCCCAAGTGCGATGCTGTTTTTTTCTATCCTTTCTTTTGTCAGGAGCTCCTTCACGCTTTTCCTGCTGCACTTCAGGAGTTCAGCGTACCCTTTTGTCCTATCTAGGTTGACGTATTCCATTTTCCCCTTCCTAATCTTTAATTTCCGGAATCCTTGTCTGGAAACTTTCGAGCAGGTCTTCCTTTGTCATTCCCTCCCTCAGAATGATGAATATCGTGTCATCTCCTGCGATGGAACCAAGAATTTCCGGAAGTGCGAGGACATCGAGTGCAAAACATACGCTGTTTGCATGGCCAGGCCTCGTTTTGATTACTCCCATGTCTCCAGAGAATTCAATAGAAATGATACCACGTCTTACATCCTGAATATAGCTTTTTTCGCTTTCGGATACGAAATCATTCTCAGGAAGGCTGTAATAGTATCCGGACCATCCATCTGAAATCTTTCCAACTTTCAGCATCTTCAGATCCCTTGAAAGAGTTGCCTGTGTGACGGAAAATCCCTCTTTTTTCAGCATGTCAAGGAGCGTATCCTGGTTATCTATCCTGTTATTCTTTATCAGTTCTTTAATTACAGAAAGCCTGTTATGCCTTTCGCGCATTAGTTTCCTCCAATGGAAAATGAATACAAATTGAATATTTATGCATATTAGCGAAATTATTTGGAATAATCAACAGCTATTTCTGCCTATGTTTTTGTGCTATAATCCGGAGTATGACGGCTTTAATTATAATTCTTGCAATTGTTATCGTAATTGCCATATGGGCAATCAGCGTATATAACGGCCTTGTCAAGGCTAAAAACAGGGCAGAGGAAGCGGAAAGCGGAATAGACGTACACCTCAATAAGAGATACGACCTCATTCCAAATCTCGTCGAGACCGTGAAAGGCTATGCAAAGCACGAAGAGGGGACGCTTGCCAAAGTGATTGAAGCAAGGAACATGTGCCTCAGCGCTAAAGGGCTTGATGAGAAGGACAGGGCGGATAATGCCCTTTCCGGCACACTCAAGAACCTCTTTGCCCTTGCTGAGAATTATCCGGACCTGAAGGCAAACGCCAACTTCATAAGCCTGCAGGAGAGCCTGAACAGGATTGAAGAGGAAATCCTCAATGCGAGGAAGTACTATAATGCCACAGCCCGCACATTCAATGATAAGATAATGGTGTTCCCTGCAAACCTCATTGCATCCCCGATGGGATTCAGGAAGCTTGACTATGTGGAAGTGGCTGACGAGAAGAAAGAGAATGTGAAGGTATCGTTCTGATGAAAAAGGCTGTTTTTGCCATCCTGATATTCCTGGCAGCAATCTCTCCGCTTTTCTGCATGGAGAATTTCATCGTCAATGATTACCATGTGGATGTTACGGTCTCAGATGATAGCAAAAGCACGTTCCATGAATACCTTTACCTCGATTTCATAACCCCAAGCCACGGAATATACCGGGATATACAGTACCGGTTCAATCCTTCCCCCTTTGTGAATCTTGAGGCAGATATTACCAACATCATGACAAATGTCGAGACATCCCTCAGCTATAACGGGGATTTCATATCATTGAGGATGGGAAATCCTGATAAGTATGTCTTTGGTGATGTCATGTATCAGATTGCATACGACTACATGCTGGAAGACGATGGGAACAGGGAATATGATGAGTGGTATATGAACCTGCTTTCCGCCGCGTGGGATACTGAGGTGGACAGCTTCTCTTTTTCCGTTACGTTCCCCCATCCGGTGGATGAGAACAGGATATGGCTTACCTCTGGAGAGTATGGCTCGACTAAATCTGTTCCATTCAATGTCTCAGATGACGGACTCACTGTCTATGGAACTGTTGAGAATCTCGGGCCATACAGTGCCGTGACCCTCAGGGCAGAGTTTGATGAAGGGTATTTCGCATCAAAGCCGCTTAAGAAGGATTATGGAAGCCTGTTCAATTTCATCTATATCCTGCTCAGCCTTGCCTGCATTGCATTCATTGCATATTCATTCATCACTTTAGGCCGAGACAGGGAAATAATAGCACCTGTTGAATTTTATCCGCCGGAGGGCCTGAGCAGCCTGGATGTTGGCTACATAATAGATAATACAGTCACTTTTGACAAAGACATACTGTCAATGGTTTTCTATTTTGCGGATAAGGGCTACCTGAAGATCAATGAGATTGGGAAGAACGATTACGAGTTCGTAAAGCTTTCCGATATTCCTGATGAGAGGCCGGGCTATGAGAAAAGGCTTTTTGAAATGATCTTCTCCGAATCTGACAAAGCTACGATGGAAAGCCTCGCAAGAAAGAATTTCGCAGAGGAATCAAGAGTCAGGATAGGAAATGATATAGAGCGCTATTATGCCAAGAACCATCCGCTTTTTGAGCCAAGAAGCGCTCAGAGGGCATCTCTGATAAGGGCTGCCGGGCTTCTGGGGGTGATTGTCTTCTCGTTCTTCTCTTCGATGAATAACATCGGTGAGCTTACTCTTGCCATGCTTTTCCCATCGCTTGCCGTATTCGGGATACTCATCCTGTTAGGCCACCGTTATTTTGCAAACTGCAACATCAGCGGAAAAGCCCTGAAAATATTCCAGACGGGGCTTGCTGCACTGTTCCTTCTTCTCCTTACAGCCTTTTCTGCCTTCATTCTGGCTGAGGCCACAGGAAATGCAGCCATCTCCGTTCTGACAGCCTTGGCAAACAGCGCATTGGTCTTTTCTTCCTCATTTTTCTCTTATGCAGTCAACAAGAGGAGCGATTATGCGGATGAAATGCTTGCAAAGATCATGGGCTACAGGGAATTCCTTGAGAAAGTTGAGATTGACAGGCTCAGGACTCTGATTGAAGAGGATCCAGAGTACTATTACCATAACCTGAGCTATGCGATCGCCCTGAATCTCGAGGAGGAATACAGCAGTAAATTCAGTGCGCTGTCCCTGGTTACCCCTCAGTGGTACTATTCACCTAATCCTCTTGACAGCTACCTCTTGTGGCATGCCTTCTCCCGTGGATGGCGCCGAAGCTATGACGGCTACATCAGCACTGTAAACCCTCCGGGAGGCTACAGGGGCGGATCAAGATCCCATGGAGGTTTCTCCGGATTTTCCGGTGGAGGCTTCTCTGGCGGGGGAGGAAGAAGCTGGTGAATCCTGATCTGCTGGCGACCATCTATTCCTTCCTTTATATACTCCTTGTGATAGGCATTGCGTTCATTCTTTACCGCTATGCCCATCTGAAGAGTGAATGGGTCAGGAAATTCATGCATATCCTCATATCCTTCTGGGCATTCATCCTTGTATATGCTTATGACAGTTTCTACTGGTCCATAGTGGGGCCGTGTGCATTCATTGTCATAAATACGGTTTTTGTCTATTCAGGATTTGCAAAATACCTCGGCATGGGGGACAGGAAAAGGGATAATGGACTTATTTACTATCCGCTTTCGATCCTGGCCCTGATCGTGATGGAGCACTTCGGACTTTTAAATGGGGATATCGTGATCGCATCAATCCTGGCAATGGGGCTTGGGGATGGCATTGCCGCTTTGGCAGGAAGTGCCTTTGGCCGTCACAGCTATGTTTCAATAGGCGGGAAAAAGAGCCTGGAAGGGACTCTCGCGATGTTCATTGTCTCTGCCTCAGTATTCTTCATCATATTTCCCAGCCCATGGTATGTTCCGCTTGTAACGGCACTTATCGCCACTGCATTTGAGAACCTGACGCCTCTTGGCTTTGACAACATAACGGTACCTATGTCCACTGCCGTAACCCTTGGAGTCTTCTATGGCTTATTTTGATTCACTGTTTTTCTCTGAGCCTGTAATCATCAGGCTCCTGATAATCGCATTCCTGATGGCGTCTGTTGCAGTATTCGCATTCATTAAGAAGCAGCTTACCATATCCGGAATTGCAGCTGCAGTTGCAGTTGGAAGCATTGTAACGTATATCGGAGGCCTGACGGCTCTTGTAATCCTGCTCTTCTTCTTCCTCTCTGCCGCCGTCATTGGCAGGGTGCTGCCGGAAAAAGCTGGCAGGATCCATAAGAAAGGGGGAAGGAGGGATGCCATGCAGGTGCTTGCAAACGGAGTTCCAGCCGTCATAGGCCTTCTCATTTACCGCTTTACAGGATTTGGGACTGCCGGGCTGGTAATGTTTTCTGCCGGCATCGCGGAAGCTACTGCGGATACATGGAGCGGGGAGCTTGGATCACTCAGCAGAAGTGATCCTGTATCGATCATCACGTTTACAAAGGTTCCAAAAGGGCTTAGCGGCGGAGTAAGCGCAATCGGAACGCTCTCAGGGCTCCTGGCATCTTTCCTTGTGTCACTTCTTGCTGCCGGATGCTATCTCCTTCCACCTCTTTCCATTCCAATCATAACAGTAAGCGGCATTCTTGGCGCTCTTTTTGATTCTTTCCTCGGTGCAACCATCCAGGTGCATTACAGGAGGCCTGACGGGGCGCTGACGGAGCTTGAGGAGAGCGATGGAAAGAAAAATGAGAGGGCGCGCGGAATACCTTTCATAGATAATGATACAGTCAATTTCCTCTCCGGACTGTTTGCAGTGCTGATTGCTTTCATCCTCTCATCTTTTGCCTGATTTCCTGATTAAAAATCCTTAATAGCATCTAACCATGCTATACTCTTTTTATGAATGATGAGAGAAAACTCCTTTTTGAGATAGACGGACGCCTGCCTTCCATCAGGTATTCATTCCCTCTTGCACTGCAGCATCTGGTTGCCATGATTGTCGGCTGCGTGACTCCTGCGATAATAATCTCAACAGTTGCCGGCCTTGATGGCGGATCGAGGATCCTGCTTATACAGTCTTCCCTGGTCTGCGCTGCTGTGTCTACTCTTCTCCAGCTTTTTGGCCTGACCCGTTTCTGCGGATCGAGGCTTCCTGTCATAATGGGTGTCAGTTTCGCCTACCTTTCAACAATGCAGAGCATTGCGGGTTCCTTTGGAATAGCAGAGATATTCGGAGCTCAGATAGCCGGAGGAATTGTGGCTGTCGTGATAGGAATCTATGCAAAAAGGCTTCAGAAGCTTTTTCCGCCCCTGATAACAGGCACTGTCGTTTTCACCATCGGGCTTTCGCTTTATCCCACGGCAATAAGCTATATGGCCGGGGGAAGCGGGAATGCCTCATTCGGAAGCTGGCAGAACTGGCTGGTGTCCATATTCACTCTCATCACTGTTACGGTCCTCAACCATTTTGGCAAGGGGATGCTCAAGCTTTCCTCCATCCTTCTTGGCATCGCCGCAGGATACCTTCTTTCCTTCTTTTTCGGCATGGTGGATATTTCTGCAGTCTCTGAAGCCGGATTCTTCTCCCTGCCGGAGCTTGCCCCGTTCGGCATAAGGTTTGAGTTCTCATCAACGCTTGCAATATCCGTACTCTTTGCAATTAATGCAGTCCAGGCAATAGGGGATATGTCCGCAACTACCGTCGGCGCGATGAACAGGGAACCGACAGGGGATGAGCTCAGGGGCGGAATAATAGGATTCGGGATTTCAAATATCCTCTCTGCCCTTTTCGGAGGGCTTCCGAATGCGACATACTCACAGAATGTAGGAATAGTCTCATCAACGAAAGTCGTGAACAGGAAAGTGCTGGCTGTAACGGCAGGCATGCTCCTTTTTGCAGGTCTTGTCCCGAAGTTCTCCGCTCTGCTTACCACAATCCCTCAGTGCGTTCTCGGAGGAGCCACCGTAAGCGTATTTGCCTCAATAGCAATGACTGGCATGAAGCTTGTCGCGATGCAGCCTATGAGCTACCGCAACACTTCCATCGTCGGGCTCTCTGCTGCCCTTGGCATGGGAGTGAGCCAGGTAAGTGAATCCCTTTCCCGCTTTCCTGAGTGGGTAACAATGGTATTCGCTTCCTCTCCTGTTGTCCTTGCAACACTGGTTGCCATAATACTGAATCTCATCCTTCCAAAGGAGGAAAAGTCCTGACTGAGAAGAAAAATATTTATTGGACTGTTCATGCCTCTGTGTTATCCTTTCTGTTATGGAAAGTCTTAAACAGGTACGTAGCAGGTATTACAGGGAACTGACGGAAAACATTCTTCCTTTCTGGCTTGAACATGGCATGGACTGGGAAAATGGTGGAATCTGGACAAGTCTTGACAGGGATGGTTCCCTTATTGAAAGTGATAAATCTGTCTGGTTCCAGGGACGCGCTCTCTGGGTTTTCTCTACGGCATACAGCCAGATTGACAGAAAGAGCGAATATCTTGAGGCTGCCTCCAGCATCGCTTCTTTCATTGACAGATGCTGCTTTGACAGTGATGGCAGGATGTTCTTCCGTGTGACTGCTGACGGAAAGCCCGTAATCAAGAGGATACGTTATTTCTTCAGTGAGACATTCGCCGTAATCGGCTATGCCGCATATGCCATTGCCTCCGGGAAGATGGAGTATGCCAAAAAGGCTCTTGAACTGTATAAGAGGGCAAAAGCGGTACGCGACACTCCGGGAATACTTGTTCCTAAATTCAATCCAGATGTCAGGCCAATGAGATCTCATGCGGATTCCATGATAATGATCAATGTCCTTTCAGAACTGAGAAAGGCAGCATCTGAGGAATCTTCTTCCCTTGCAGAAGAGATAGACAGGGAAATAGGTGAGTGCATGAAATATTTCATCCGCCCGGATCTTAAGCTTGTGCTTGAGAGCGTAGGAGCTGATGGTGAATTCCTTTCAGACCATTTTGAGGGCAGGATAATCAACCCAGGACACGCAATAGAAGGATCCTGGTTCATCATGGAAGAGGGAAGGAAAAGAGGAAGAAATGATTACATCAGCACGTCTCTTGATGTGCTTGAATGGATGTGGAACCTTGGCTGGGATGAGGAGTATGGCGGCGGAATAATCCAGTACCGCGATGCTCTTGGAAAGAGCCTGAGCGAATACCATCAGGACATGAAATTCTGGTGGCCGCAGTGTGAGGCGCTTATCGCGAATCTCATGGCATACAAGGTGACTGGAAAAGAGGTTTACCTTGAGCGTTTCCATACAGTTGATTCATATGTCACAGAACATTTCCTCGATAACGGATACGGTGAGTGGTTCGGTTATCTTCACAGGGATGGAAGCCTGGCAACCCCTTTGAAAGGCAATCTGTACAAGGGACCTTTCCATATTCCGAGAATGTATATGAAGGTCATTGAACTGATCGACAGCCTGTGATGGAAAGTGCATCCGTTTTGCGGATGCCTTTTTATTTAATAGTGGCATTCTGCTGCAAAATGGAAGAAAAGTCCTTTCCCTGTGTCAATAAATTCTTATTGCAGAAATAAAACTTGACCGTTCTGAAATCAGTGATACAATATGATTAATTGATTAATCAAAAGGAGGAAAAATGAAAACATCCTTAAAAAGAGTACTATGTGCTCTTCTTGTAGTTTTAGCAGCTGCACTTCCTGTAATGGCACAGGGAGCTCAGGAAAGCGCTTCTTCGTCCTCACCGGTGGAGATCAAGATCGCCACATGGACAAGCAACCCTGACCAGCTTGCACTCTTAGGAAGCTTTGTTGATGAGTTCGCCGCAAAGGAGGGTGTTGAGATCAACGCAACATTTGAATCCATCACATTCGATGAATACAATACTCTTCTTTCCCTTGAGCTTCAGGGTTCGGAAGCTCCGGACATTTTCTGGGTTCTGGAGACTTCCGCTCCGGCATTCATTGAATCTGGACTGCTTGCTCCCCTTGATGAGGAGCTGACTGAGTATGATCCTTCGGACTTCTCTCCAAAGGCAATGGAACTCTGGCAGAAAGATGGCGTCACATATGCCGTTCCTTTCTCTACAAGCCCATTCTTCGTAATTTATAATGCAGACCTTTTCAGTGCTGCAGGCATTCCTACTCCTGATGAGCTGGCTAAGCAGGGCAACTGGAACTGGGATACGTTCCGCCAGTCAAGCAAGGCTATAAAGGATGCAACAGGAGTATGGGGATTCCAGACTGTAGACGGCCAGGGATATGATGCAAGAGTCCTTCACAACCTCTGTCCTATCATCCGCTCCTACGGCGGGGATGCATGGACAAATGATGGAGAGATCCTGATCAACAGCCCTGAGTCTGTTGAGGCCGTACAGCTTTTCCATGACATGGTCTATGACGATCAGTCTGTAGTTCCTCCTGGAGACCAGAGCAATTTCTTTGCCGGTGCTGCAGGCATGACAGTAGCACAGGTATCCAGGGTATCCAACCTCGCAGAATCTGATTTCGCATGGGGAGTCGCACCAATGCCGGCTGGCCCAATGGGAGATGTTCCAATCATCGGACAGGCTGGAATCGGAGCATACAGCCGCGGAGATAATGTCGAGCTAGCAAAGAAGCTTGTAGCATACATGACAAATGAGGACTGCGTGGCACGCATGGCAGGCATCTGGCCTCCAGCAAGGTACAGCGTCCTTCAGTCTGAGGACTTCCTCACATCACAGCCTCTTCTTACAGCAGAGCAGATGGAGATGGCAGTCGGTTCTTCAATCGAGACAGGAAGAGTTCTTCCTTCCCATGTGATGTATCCTCAGATCGAGGTCGAGTCAAGAATTGTCTGGGACAGGCTCTGGAATGCAGATGCAAATGTCCAGGAAGTTCTTGATGCCGTAGCCGGAGTCTATGCAAATTACATCAAGTAACTGAAACTGACGGAGGAACCATGCCAAGGAAATATTCTAAACTTGAAAGAGGAGAGGCTTTGACAGGATATCTTTTCATCCTGCCTCAAATGATAGGATTCTTAGTCCTTGTGCTGGTTCCTCTTATTATGATATTCGTCTATTCATTTGAATCGAGAAACATGCTTTTTGGAAACATGGGATTCTGTGGATTGGACAATTACAGTAAGCTTGCAGGGGATGACCTTTTCTTCACAACGCTTAAGAACACCATAATCTTCTCTCTGGGAGTTGTGCCGCTCAACCTCGTGCTTTCCCTCGCGCTCGCCCTCTATCTTGGAGCAAATGCATCGGGTGCAAAGGTTGTCAGGAGTGTGGTTTTCCTTCCTGTAATCACATCTGGAGTTGCATGGGCAATAGTGTTCAAGTACCTCTTCCAGGGTGGGGATGCAGGACCGATAAACTACATACTCTCATTCTTCGGCATAGAGGGGCCGAACTGGCTCCATGAGAAAGGGTGGGCAATGCTTTCTGTTGTAATAACCAGGGTGCTTAAGAACCTTGGAATGAATGTGCTCATATTCATGGGGGCAGTCATGAACCTCCCCCAGGACGTTCTTGAGGCGGGAAGGATAGACGGCGCTGGGAAATCCAGGCTGTTCTTCAAGATAAAGCTGCCTCTTCTTATGCCTTCAATCCTCATGGTCATGATCGTTACGGTCATTGGATCAATGAGAGTCTTTGATACCATAAAACTCATGACTGACGGCGGACCGGAGGGGTCTACAATGGTACTGGTCTACTATATCTACCACCAGGCATTCAAGACATTCAATATCGGATATGCCGCAACTATTTCTGTCGTTCTTTTTGCGATAGTCCTTATCCTGACTATTATACAGTGGTCACTTAGAAGGAGGGCATCTTTCTATGAAGACTAGTAAAACAATATACAATATCTTCTATTACATAGTCATAGCCCTGATCATCGTTGTGTTCGTCTATCCATTCTGGTGGATGGCAACAAACTCACTGAACAATATCAATGAGATATTCGGCAAGCCCTCACTGCTTCCGAAATCATGGATGTGGAGCAATTATGTTGAGATTTTCAGGGTGCAGCCCTTTGCAAGGCAGTACCTGAATACGATTGCAGTGGCTCTTCTCGGAACACTTGGGAATGTTCTTGTTTCCGCACTTTCAGGCTATGCTTTCGCGCGCCTCAGGTTCCCAGGCCGTTCTGCACTCTTCATACTGCTTCTTACCGCGCTGATGATGCCGATTGAAGTTACGATAGTTCCAATGTACTTCATGATGAATGACATAGGTGCGAATGACACGCTTGTTCCCCTTATACTCATTCCTGTCTTCTGCTCGCAGGGAGCTTTTTCAGCCTTCATGCTCCGCCAGCATTTCATAACTGTGCCTAAAGAGCTTGAGGAGGCCGCACGCCTTGATGGACTCAGGCCAACGGGAATCTTTTTCAGGATAATGCTTCCGATATCAGTTCCTGTACTGAGTTCTGCAGCCATCCTTGCGTTCCTCTCCGTATGGAACATGTATCTTGAGCCGCTTATCTTCGTCTCAAGCATCGAGAAGTACACACTGCCTCTCGCACTTTCGAATTTCAACGATACCTATGGCCTTCCGCAATGGAATCTGCAGATGGCGGCAACTACGCTTTCTGTCATTCCTGTGATGGTGTTCTACCTGATTTTCCAGAATAAGATTTCTAATGCGATGGTCACTTCAGGAATGAAATAGGAGATTGCCATGAAGAATACATTATCTTATGATGTCGTGATCGCCGGAGGAGGAGTTGCCGGCACGATGGCGGCTGTGGCAGCTGCCCGCAATGGTGCCAGGACTCTCCTGGTGGAAGAGACCGGACAGCTTGGTGGAAGCCTGACTACATGCGGTACCGGCCCCATGATGACATTCCATGCCGGTGATAAGCAGGTCATAATGGGACTTGGGGAGGAGCTTGTCTCCCGCCTGAAGGAGAAGAACCTTTCCCCCGGCCATACCATGGACAGCACCGGATATACATATACAGTGACGCCTTTTGATACCGAAGGGATGAAAAGGGAGCTTGAGCTCATGCTCCTTGAAAGCGGTGCTGAAGTCCTTTACCACGCAAAAGTGGTGTCATGTGAGGTGCGCGATGCAAGGATGGAAACGCTGACGGTTGCCTCTATGGGATATCTTATAGATGTCAGCGCTGATGTCTTCATTGACGCATCCGGAGATGCGGTACTGCTTAAGCTTGCTGGCGTAGGAGTTTCATCCGGGAGGAAGGAAGACGGCGTAAACCAGCCTATGACAATGAATTTCAAGCTCTCCGGAGTGGATATTCCGCTTATCAGGGATATCATGGAAAAGCATGTCGAACTATTTCCATTCCTCTCCCAGCATGAGAAAGGCCTTGAGAAAAAAGCTTCCAGGCTTTCATTCTCCGGCTTCCAGGATATCATGAAGGAGGCAATCGCTTCCGGCGAACTGGATATCGACAGGGATATTGTGCTCTGCTTTGAGACGAACAACCTCAATGAAGTCATCGTGAACATGACAAGGATCCATGGGCTTGATCCTTTAGATCCTTTTGATATCTCTAAAGCCGAAAGTGAGGGAAGGCGGCAGGTATGGGAGATGTACCATTTCCTTAAAAAGCATATTCCCGGCTTTTCAGATGCCGTTCTGCTTACATCCGGCCCAAGAGTCGGGGTAAGGAGCTCAGGAAGGATGATCGGTGTTTATTCCATAACTGCAGAGGATATCCTTTCAGAGACCAAGTTTCCCGATGGCATAGCCTGCTGCGGCTATCCGATAGACATCCATTCGGATGGCGCTGAGACAAAGAGCACATTCCTCAGGTGGGGAGGCTATTATTCCATCCCTTACCGCTGCCTCATAAATGACAGGGTATGCAATGTCATGGCTGCCGGCCGTGATATCTCATCAACCTTCGAGGCTCATGCCTCCCTCAGGCTGAGTCCATGCTGCACTGCTACAGGCCAGGCTGCCGGAACAGCCGCTGCAATTGCAGTTAAAAACGGAGTCCTTCCTACATGCATCGATGTCAAAATGCTCAGGGACAGGCTCAGAAAGGATGGTGCCGTAATTGACTAGGAGGGTGACTCTTTCGGATGTGGCCGCCAGGGCTGGAGTATCCAGGGCCGCCGCATCCGCTGCCATTAATGGAAAAACCGGAAAGAACATCAGGATAAGTGATGCCAAGAGAAAGGAGATATTGAGCATCGCAAGCAGTCTCGGCTATGTTCCGAATACCGCTGCGCAGTATCTCAAATCCGGAGGCAATAACCATATAATAGCTGTTTTCACTTATGAGAAAGTGTTCCCGTTTGATCCGGAGAGTGAGTATTACCCGTTTTTTGCAGGCATCCAGGCTGAGGCGGAGAAGGAGGGCTATGATATCCTCATACTCAACAGCTGGGCAAAAGAGAAGAACCGCAGCTCGAGAATCCGCCTTGCATCCGGAGCAATCATGATAGGAGTCACAAGGGATGATGAGCATATAACATCCCTTGTAAAGCAGAAGTTCCCCCTTGTATTTGTTGGAAGGAGGCATATTGGAAGCGGAATTCCTGTCCATTATGTCACATTTTCCTATGAACCTGTGGTGGAGCGCATTGTTGAGCTTGTCCATGAATGTTCCCCGTCTCCGATTCTCTATGTCACCTCAAGCCTTTCCACCGCAGAGCCGAGTGAGGACAAGTCACTATTTCTTCACCGCTATTGCCAGAAAGAGGGTATCCGTATAGATGATGTCATGATAGACGATTCCCTTGAAAGCGCCGTCCTTGAAAAGGCCATGTCCTACAAATGCTTCATCTTTGACAGGCTTTTTATCGCCGATCTGTTCAGGGATGCGTTTGACAGGATGAATATTGCTGTGGGCAAGGATGTCTTCGGCGCAGTCCTGGAAGATGACTGGACAGGAGGCCATGGCATATGGACAAGATGGGACAATATGAGAAGGGATCTCGGAGCCCTGGCTGTGAAGCATATAGCAGCTGTCATCAACGGATCGCCAGTTCCGTCAAATATTGTTGACCTCTCAATAATCGAAGGGGAGAGCACACGGCATTAGGGCCTGCATACTGGCGCCGCTGGAAAGCTTTGCCTGGCTTTATTGGCTTCCTTTTTCATTTCCGCTATTGCCGATTTCCAAGATTATATATATTTTAGATTTTAGAGTTATTTGGAGGCATATACATATGGCAAAACAGCTTCAGTTCAACGAAGAGGCAAGGAAGTCCCTCGTTGATGGTGTAGAAAAGATTTCTAAAGCAGTAATGACAACACTTGGCCCAAAGGGACGTCTGGTTCTTCTCGATAAGAAGTATGGTGCACCTACAGTAACAAAAGACGGTGTATCAGTCGCAAGGGAGATCGAACTTGAAGATCCGTTTGAGAATATGGGCGCTCAGCTTCTGAAAGAAGTTGCAACAAAGACAAATGATGTCGCAGGTGACGGAACAACTACAGCAACAGTGCTTGCATGGTCAATCACAAAAGAAGGCATGAAGAGCGTAGCAGCCGGCGTAAACCCGATGGGAATCAGAAGGGGTATTGATCTGGCTGTAAAGGATGCAGTTGAAGCAATCAAGAAAGAGGCAAAGATCATTCAGGACAAGGAAGAGATCGCATCTGTAGCTTCCATCTCAGCTAACAACGACAGGGCAATCGGAGATGAGATTGCAAACGCTATGGATAAGGTTGGCAAGGATGGAGTCATCACAGTCGAGGAAAGCAAGACTATTGAGACTACAGTTGATTTTGTAGAAGGCATGCAGTTTGACAGAGGCTACCTCTCTGCATATTTCTGCAATAACAAGGATACAATGATCAGTGTCCTTGACAATCCATATATCCTCATTTACGACAAGAAGATATCAAACATGAAGGATCTCCTTCCAATTCTTGAGAAGGTTGTCCAGACAAACAAGCCGCTTCTTATCATCGCAGAGGATGTTGACGGAGAGGCTCTGCCTACACTCGTTGTAAACGCAGTGCGCGGCGCACTCAATGTAGTTGCTGTAAAGGCTCCTGGATTCGGCGACAGGAGAAAGGCAATGCTTGAGGATATCGCAATCCTCACAGGCGGACAGGTCATTACTGAAGAGCTTGGATTCAAGCTTGAGAATGCTGACCTTTCAATGCTTGGAAAAGCTAAGAGCGTAAAGGTTGAGAAAGAGAATACAACCATCATCAATGGTGCTGGTTCAGCAGAGGCAATCAAGGAAAGGATCGCACAGATCAAGATGCAGATTGCAGACTGCACAAGTGACTATGACAGGGAAAAGCTCCAGGAAAGGCTTGCTAAGCTTGCCGGCGGTGTAGCCGTCATCAACGTAGGTGCTGCAACTGAAGTTGAGCTCAAGGAGAAGAAGCACAGGGTAGAGGATGCCCTTTCCGCAACACGTGCAGCTATTGAGGAAGGCGTTATCCCTGGTGGTGGAGTAGCACTTATCCAGGCTGTCAACGTACTTGATAAGAAAGACCTTTCAGCACTTGATGAAGAGGAGAAGGTCGGCTACAAGATCGTAAAGAGGGCTCTTGAGGAACCAATCAGGCAGATCGCAGAGAATGCCGGCGTTGATGGATCCATCGTAGCAGACAGGTGCAAGAGGGAGACAGCTGGTGTAGGATTTGATGCCAACAAGATGGTATGGTGCAACATGGTTGATGCAGGAATTCTTGATCCTGTGAAGGTGACAAGATCCGCACTGCAGAACGCAGCAAGCATTGCTTCCCTGATCCTTACAACAGAATGTGCTGTAACAGACATTCCTTCAAAGGAACCGGCAATGCCAGCTAATCCAAACATGGGCGGAATGATGTAATTCAGCCGCATTTATCAACGGGCTAGGGAGACTTAGCCCGTTTTTTGTGAATGAATGGCCGGTTTTATTGACTGTAATCATCTTTCATGCTAGTTTTTCTCTAGTTTAGAAATAATTGAGGTATTAAATGAACGCAATTACATTGATGGCAGCTGATGCATCTGGACAGGGATCGATGGCTACTACTCTCATAACATTTGTACTTATCATTCTCATTTTCTATTTCCTGATCATCAGGCCGCAGAAGAAGAGGGACAAGGAAGCAAAGGCAATGATCGATGCCATGAAGAAAGGCGACAAGGTTGTTACAATTGGAGGAATCCATGGAACAATCGTGGCTGTCAGGGATCAGACTGTTGTTGTAAAAGTTGATGACAATTCAAGAATTGAATTCTCCAAGTCAGCTATCTCCACTGTTTCAAGCAAGGACAAGGCTGCAACACCTGCCGGAGCTAAGAAGGAAGACAAGAAAGCTTCAAAAGAAGAGAAGGCAGAGACAGCTGAGGCAGAAGTGAAAACAGAGGGGCCAAAGCTGGAGATGGTAGGTCCTGAGACAGAGGAGAAGGAAGATAAGTAAGCTTTCCTTTTTCCCTTTCTTTAAACTGGAGTCATGCACTCCAGTTTTTTTGTCTCTTTCCATTTGATAATATCCGATTTAAAGAGTAAAATTTTATCGATATGGAAACTATTAAGGCTTCAGAGATGGGATTATGCATCGGCGTGAAACGTGCTCTCTCCCTTCTTGACGGGATATGTGCGAAAAACAGGGGAAAGACGCTTTATGCCTATGGAGAGCTTGCCCATAACAGTCATGTCATAAGATATGTGGAGTCCCTTGGATTCAGGACAATAATAGATGCATCGGAGGCTGAAGAGGGATCCGTTGTCCTGGTCAGGGCGCATGGAATCAGCGACAGTGAGCGCTCTAAGCTTGAGAGCAATGGCGTTGAGATTGTGGATGCTACATGCCCCCTTGTCGCAAAGAACCAGAACATCATGAGAAACAGTGAGTATCCTGTGGTGGTGTTCGGCATAAAAGGACACAGCGAGACACTGGCCGTGGAAGGGGCCGCGAAAGGGGAATACTACGTTGTGGAGGATAAGGAGGATATCTGCCAGATCCCAAAGGACAGGAAATACAGGATCATTGTCCAGACCACGTTTGAGACGGAGAAGTGTAAGGAGCTGATGCATGAGATGGAGAGGCAGGGCTATCAGTATGCCGTGTCAAACTCAGTCTGCATGGCCAGTGAGATGAGGCGGAAGGCAATCCGTGATCTGAATGGCAGGGTTGATATCCTCATTGTCGTTGGCGATAGGAAGAGCGCCAATTCCAATGCCCTTGTTGCAGAGGCAAGGTCCATAGGGCTCAGGTCTGAACTGATTGAAGATGCTTCTGATGTTGATCCTCACATGTTTGACGGGCTCTCTGTTGTGGGTATCAGTGCTGGAAGCAGTACGCCGGATGATGTTATAGATGAAGTAGTGAGGAGGATAGAGAGTATATGAGCATTCCAATTCCAACAATCAAGAGGTTCCCTTCTTACCTGAGGATCCTCAAGCAGGCAAAGGACAGCGGAAAGAAATATATAAGTGCGACAACGCTAGCAGAGGAGCTTGACCTGAACCCGATACAGGTCAGGAAGGATATCTCGTCAACAGGTATCGAGGGAAAGCCCAAGATCGGATTCGATATTGAGGAACTGATCGGGTATATTACGCATGTGCTTGGATGGGACAACACCACCGATGCCCTGATAGTCGGGGCTGGAAACCTCGGGTCCGCAATCGCGAGGTATGACGGTTTTGCATCATACGGACTCAAGATAGTGGCAATTTTTGACAAGTCTCCGGAAAAGATAGGAACGAGTGTCGGAAGTTTCACTGTAAAGAGCATGGAAAGCCTGAACAGGTTCATAAAGGAGAATGGCATAAGCATAGCTGTCATCACCGTTCCTGCCGCCAATGCACAGAGTGTCTGCGATCTCCTTGTCAAATGCGGAATCCGCGGAATATGGAATTTTGCGCCCAAGGATCTGAAGGTTCCTGATTCCGTAGTAGTGCAGAGGACCGATCTTGCCACAAGTTTTGCCGTCCTTTCTGTAAAACTTGGAAAGAAATTAGCTGAAAATGATGATTTAGAATCTGATGAGGATATGATGTAGTGCTATTGTGGCTTAATATCTTACAGTATTCACATAAAACTCCCTTTATTTGGTTTTCATTTGACAGTTAACTAATAAAAAGGGAGTTAATTCTTTCTCTATACGTATTTTATTGACTATTTTCCTCTCTTGAATTACCCTTAGTTTACACGAAGGGAGATATATTTTTATGTCGGATAAACATGTCAAAGTGGATATCTGCATGGGTTCAAGCTGTTTTGCCCGAGGAAACAGCAGTGCCCTTAATGCAATCGAGAGTTTCATAAATGAAAACGGACTTGAAGATAATGTGGAGCTTGAAGGGCATCTCTGCCTTGGCAAGTGCAACAGCGGTCCCCATGTGTCGATAAATGGAAAGGAGTATTCGGCACTCGATGAAGATTGCATTATAGATTTACTGAAAAAGGAGCTTGAATAATGCAGTACCCGATATATACAGAAGTCACAAGCTGCCGTGACTGTTACAAATGCGTCAGGGCCTGTCCTACAAAATCAATACAGATAAAGGACGGGCATGCCATGATCATCAAGGACAGGTGCATATTCTGCGGAAAGTGCGTCCATGTATGTCCTAACAATGCAAAGAAGATAAGGGATGACGTATCCCGCGTCAAGCTTGCCCTCTCCAGTGGAAAGAGGGCTATCTGCTCTCTTGCCCCGTCTTATTCTTCTGAGTTCAGGTTCCAGGAGGCTGAGCTTCTTTATGCCCTGAAGCTTCTGGGCTTTTCAGATGTGAGTGAGACCGCAATCGGAGCCCATCTTGTAACAGAGGCAATAGATAAGCACATAAGGAGGAACAACGAGGAATGCAACTGGATCGGCACTGCATGCCCATCAGTTGTGGAGCTTGTGAAGAAGTATTATCCGGACAGCCTTTACAGGCTGGCTCCGATCCCGTCTCCCCTTCAGTGCCACAGCGCATACCTGAGAAAGCTTTATGGGAATGACATCATTATTGTATTCATAGGGCCATGCGCCGCAAAGAAACATGAGGCAGATATGTATCCGGGCTATCCTGATTTCGCACTCACATTCAGCGAGCTGAAGGAATGGCTGAAGAGTGCGGATATCGATCTTGAGAATCTGGAAGTGAAGGAGAATGTCGAATTCATTCCGGCAAAGGCTGGTGTGTCCTCGATATATCCGATAGAGGGTGGACAGATAACATCAAGTGAGATCTGGGGGCACGATCCGATTCATGCAAAGGCTGTGGCATTATCCGGTATGGATCAGGTTCTCTCAGCCCTTGGAGACAAGCATGAGCCGACAGCATTTCTTGAGCTTCTTGGCTGCGATGGGGGATGCGTAAATGGTCCTGGCACGGAAAGGGATTACTCAATCGCTTTCAGAAAGAAGGCATCAAGCGACTATGTGATGTCCCGTCTTGAGGAGAAAGATCTTTTTAAGGGGGACGATGAGTTTACCGATCTACTTCTGGAAAAGGGATATGGGGTGCTTGGCGGTGAACAGCCGAAAGAGGAAGGACGGTTCCATAAGAAGCACACTGAGGATGAGATAAAGAGAGCCCTAGTTGAGCTTGGAAAGCTTACAAAGGACGATGAGCTTAACTGCGGCGGCTGCGGATACTCAACATGCCGTGATATGGCAATCGCATATCTCGATGGCATGGCGGAAGTCGAGATGTGTGTCACCAAGATGAGGAAAGAGGCGCAGAAGAAGGTGGATGTCCTCCTCAGGACTGTCCCTATGGGTGTTGTCATTGTTGACAGTGATCTCAAGATTGCAGACTGCAACACTCAGTTCCTTGACCTGTTTGGAGATATGGAAGAGGGATTTGTTGACCAGAGCATGCTTGATCTTGTGAAGGGGCTTCCTGTAGAGCGCTTCATTCCGTTTGCTGACAAGTTCAAGGACCAGTTCTATCTCTCCCATCCGGGACAGTACAGGATGCACTATAAGGATAAGTTCATCCGTGTGACATTCTTCCTTGTTGAGAAACAGAGGCTTCTGGGAGCCATGTTCGATGATATCACGAACCCTACAATCAAGAGGGAGACTGTAGTTAAGAAGGCAGAGGATGTAATCCAGAAGTCACTGGAGACTGTTCAGCAGATTGCATCGCTTCTTGGAGAGAATGCCGCAGAAACAGAGATCATGCTCAACTCCCTTATAGATGCATTCAGCGTGCATTCTGATGGAGGCGGAGATTTCACGATGGAGGATGACAGGGACATAACATGAACAATATCTTCATCGATGTGGACTACGCTCAGATCTATAAGCATGGACAGAAGATCGGAGGAGACGTCTTCCTCCTTTCCAGGAATCCGGACAACAACCAGATAGTGGCAACGCTCTCTGACGGGCTTGGAAGCGGGGTGAAGGCAAATGTGCTTGCTTCCCTCACTGCACATATGGCACATAAGCTTTCATTCTCCCCGATTGCACTGGAACACTCTGCAGAGATTATCATGGACACCCTTCCAGTCTGCAAGGAGAGGAAGATAAGCTATTCAACATTCACCATTGCGGACATCCGCTATAAGGATGACATGGAGAATATTGAGGTGAACCTTGTTGAGTATGACAATCCGGCAGCACTCCGTTTTTCCGGTACCGAAGACATCAAATGGACCAGGGCAAAAACGGAACTCAAGAGGGAAGGTGCGTTCAAGAAGGAATCGATTGCCCATTCGTCATTCAAGATGGAGATCGGAGAACGCCTTGTGATGTTTTCAGATGGAGTCACGCAGTCCGGACTGGGGAAGGCTCTTCCTCTTGGATGGAGGCTTGACGGGGTAAGAAAGTTCATAAAGGAAGAGATTGCAGCCAATCCGGATATCTCATCAAGGGAACTGAGCAGGGCAATAGTCCAGAAAGCCTGCTCACTGGATGGCTTTTCCTCAAAGGATGACATCACATGCGTGGTTGTGTATATAAGGCGGCCAAGGCGTACCCTGATAGTGACCGGTCCTCCGTTCACAAAGGAAGCCGATGAGATCCTTGGACAGAAGATCAGGGAATTCAAGGGCAAGAAGATCGTATCCGGAGGAACCACGGCACAGATAGTCGCAAGGCTTTTCAATAAGAAAATCTCCGTGGATCTTTCGTGCTGGTCGCCGGATGTCCCCCCTGCATCCAAGATGGAGGGAATAGATTTGGTGACAGAGGGAATGCTCACTCTCAGCAAAGTGGTCACGATGCTTGAGAAGAAAGAGAATGTTGCTGAGATGAAGAATGATCCCGCAAAGAAATTTGTTGAGATCCTGCTTGATTCTGACCAGATACATATTATCGTGGGTACGAAGATCAATGAGGCTCACCAAGATCCGAACATTCCATTCGAGATCGGAATCAGAAGGACCATAATAGCCCGTCTGAGGAAGGCGCTCGAGGAAAACTATATAAAAGAAACTTCAGTAGAATACCTGTAGGAGGAATTGTTTTTATGAAGAAGAGCAAGGTTAAAGTAAGGATTTGTCTAGGTACAGCTTGCTTTGTCCAGGGAGGAGCAGATCTTCTCCTTTACAACGACTTTCTTGATCCGGAAATTCTTGCAGACTGCGAGATTGAGGGCTGCTCATGCCTTGACCAGTGCAAGGCTGGTGGCGGTCAGGCCCCATTTGTGGAGATCAACGGAAAGATTTATGACGGAGTAACACAGGATGTGTTCTGCCGTCTTCTAGCGGAGGCAGTTAAGGAATGATTGATCTGAACAACCAGTTTACTATCATGAAAAGAAGGATTGACAGTGAAGTCGTCCGCCGTTTCTTTGATGATACCCTTGTTCAGACTGCTGATAGGCTCCCAATTGAAATCATACCAAAGGACAGGATCCCATCACGCTGCTGCATCTACAAAGAGAGAGCATTGGTACGCTACCGCGTTCTCACACTTCTTGGTGTGGATCTTGACAACGATGATGATGAGTTCAAGCCTCTTGGCGAGTATGTCAAGGAAGTACTAGAAAAAGATGAACCGAGCATGCCGCTTCTAACGACTATCAAGAGCGGATGCTATGGATGTCCAAAAGACCAGTACAGGATCAGTGACGCCTGCCGTGGCTGCTTTGCCCGCCCATGCATGGCTAACTGCCCTAAGGATGCAATCGTGTTCATAAACGGACAGGCACATATCCAGGATGACAGGTGCATACGATGCGGAAAGTGCATGGAAGTATGCCCGTTCCACGCTGTTGTGCATATTCCGGTTCCATGTGAGGAAGCATGCCCTGTGAACGCAATCCATAAGAATGAGCAGGGTGTTGTGGAAGTGGAGCATGAGAAGTGCATCGGCTGCGGAAAATGTGTCCGTTCCTGTCCTTTCGGAGCTATTGTGGAAAGGAGTGAGCTTCTCCATGTTCTCAAAATGCTCAAGGCAAAGGAGAATGTGGTTGCAATGATCGCTCCAGCCATAGACGGACAGTTCCCTGGATCTCTCGGACAGATCAAGGCTGCACTGAAGAAAGCAGGCTTTACCAGCGTGTTTGAAGTGGCAAAGGGTGCAGAGGTTACCAGTGTCAGGGAAGGTGAGGAGCTTGTCGAGAAGATAAAAGAAAAGAAGGGCTACATGACAACATCATGCTGCTCGAGCTATATGGAACTGATTCCAAAGCATCTTCCGTTCCTTGCTGAGCGTTACAGCGATGCATACTCTCCAATGGCATATTCTGCAGAGATATGCAAGAAGGCAGATCCTTCATGCAAGACAGTATTTATCGGACCATGCCTCTCAAAGAGGGTTGAGGCCCATAAGTACAGGGACATCATTGATGGAGTCATCACATTTGCAGAGCTTGCAGCCATCTTCATGGCTCTGAATATCGATGTCAGGGAGATGGAGGCAGAGGATCTTGGAGAAGACAGCTCTTATGCAGACTGCCGTGAGTATGCAGTAACCGGAGGTGTTGCAGGATGTGTGCTTTCACGCCTTGAGGATCCTTCATCTGTGAAGATCATGAACATTGATGGCATAGACAAGAAGACTGTAAGGCTTATGAGCACATGGCAGAAGAAAGCTCCGGATGCAGATCTTGTGGAAGTCATGGTATGCCAGGGCGGATGCATTGCCGGTCCTGGAACTATCGTAAAGCCACAGGTTGCACTGCGCCTCAGGCAGGCAAATAAGGCTGCCCAGGCAAAGAAAGCATAAAAAGAGCCCAAAGTGCATAAATGGTGCTGCTGTAATGGCAGCATCTTTTTTTTACGGGATAGATGAAAAAAAGTTGCACTGAACGTAACATTATTATACCTTTGGAAAAGGAGGGATAGTTATGGGAAAGGCAGTTTTCATTTCATTGGTACTTGTTTTATCTTTGTTTTCAGTTTCAGCTGCAGATGTTCCGGTTGCCTCTGTAGCAGCGGAGCCTGAATGGATAGAGAAGGACCTGAGTACAGAAGAGTATGTATATTCAGTTGGCTATGCAAATATGTCAAGGCCTGAGAACTCAAAGAAAGTGGCAGAAGCTAAAGCAAGGAGTAAGCTAGCAATGCAGGCTGGAGTCATTGTTGAGGAGATAATCCGTTCTTATGAAGATGAGAACGGAAATGAGTATACGGAGAGGATCAGGAAAGAGATGGCAAGCGCAGTGCTGGAGGATCCTGAGACTGTTGATGAATACACTGATGAGGATGGTGGGGTGTACGTGCTCATGAGAATAAGACGGGATAATATTAAAGCTGCGTTTGATGAAATCCTGGAAGATATTGGATAAGCTTTTAAGCAATAAAGAAATCAATACCTATCTTTGTCTTTTTTAGTTAGCAGGGCATAAAGGCCTTAGCCTAGGATGCTTTGTAGAGAAGCCTCTGAGGATGCCATCTTTTGACGGACGAGAAGCATTGATCCTAAAAAAGCATAGCATCCAGAAACTAGGGAAAAAGCCAGCAATACTCCATGGAAAGTAGGGTTTATCAATGTAGCACTTGCAAAAGAGAGGCTATTGGAATACCATGTAGCCAACAGCAAAGACGAAGACGAGTAGCTTTTGATTCTCTCCTGAGAGAGCGTCCTTGGAAGGAAGATGCTTAGAGATAGACTGTGAAAACCACTTCCGAGCTGCAGGGTGGAAAAGAGATGAGTATATCCTGCCGTAATCTTGCGTTAAGAGAGAATTGAGCGTCCCTAAAACAACAGTAGGGGAAGCAAGGTGGAACCGCGGAGCCTTTGACGCTTCGTCCTTGCATATGCATGGATGAAACGTGAAAGGCTTATTTTTTTTCTTAGGAGGAAAAGATGGAAAAGAGCGAAAAACTTGCCATGATAAGGCATTCTATGGCACATGTCATGGCAGAAGCAGTGCTTGAGATCTTTCCAGATGCTCAGATTGCTATCGGACCATCAATTGAGAATGGATTCTATTATGATTTTGACCTGCCACGCACGCTGACAGAGGCTGATCTTCTGGACATAACAGAGAGGATGAAGGCTATTATCAATAGCGACAGGAAATTCGTTCGCTCTGTCGTATCAAGGGATGAGGCTAAAGAAGTATTCAAGAACCAGAAATACAAGCTTGAGCTTATCGATTCAATTCCTGAAGGGGAAGAGGTATCACTGTATAACCAGGGTGCTTTCACAGATCTCTGCAGAGGTCCGCATGTGGAATCGACAAAGGATCTCAATGCCGATGCATTCAAGCTGCTCTCCGTTGCAGGAGCATACTGGAGGGGGGACGAGAAGCGCCCAATGCTCCAGAGAATATACGGAACAGCCTGGGAAAATCCAAAGGAACTAAGGCTGTATCTGGATCATCTTGCAGATATTGAGAAGAGGGATCACAGGAAACTTGGAAAGGAGCTTGACCTGTTCTCCCTTCATGAAGAGGCTGGTCCTGGCCTTGTTTACTGGCATCCAAGGGGAGCAAGGATCAGGCAGGTTATAGAGGATTTCTGGAGAAAAGAGCATTATGAGAACGGCTATGAGATGGTATATACGCCTCATGTAGGAAAGTCATGGCTCTGGGAGACCAGCGGGCATCTGGGATTCTATAAGGATTCCATGTACCCTCCAATGGAGATGGACAACATGGATTACTATACAAAGCCGATGAACTGTCCCTTCCATATAATGATCTACCAGAACAGCAAGAAGAGCTACAGGGATCTCCCATGCCGCTGGGCAGAGCTCGGAACTGTTTACAGGTATGAGAAAGCCGGAGCCCTGCATGGCCTTATGAGGGTAAGGGGATTCACTCAGGATGATGCGCACCTGTTCGTAACCCCTGACCAGATGGAGGATGAGATCATAGAGGTCCTGAGATTCTCACTTCACATGCTCCATAGCTTTGGCTTCAATGAGATTCATGCATACATCTCAACAAAACCTGAAAAATCCGTAGGAGATGTCGAGAAGTGGAATGCCGCTACTGAGGCGCTGAAGAAAGCCGTGGAAAAGGAAGGCCTCAAATATGATATTGACGAGGGCGGCGGAGCTTTCTACGGTCCGAAGATCGATCTGAAGATTAAGGATGCAATCGGAAGGGAGTGGCAGCTGTCAACAGTTCAGTTTGACTTCAACCTCCCTGAGAGGTTTGGCCTGACATTTGTTGATAAGGATGGCGTTGAAAAGCAGCCTTATATGATCCACAGGGCACTTCTTGGTTCCATCGAAAGGTTCTTCGGAGTCCTGCTTGAGCATTATGCAGGGGCATTCCCGCCATGGCTTGCTCCGGAGCAGGTTGCAATCATTCCAGTTGCAGAAGTTGCAAATGACTATGCAAAGGAGATTGAGAGGAAACTGAGGAAAGATGGAATCAGGACCGTCTCAGATCTTTCAAACGAGAGGATGAATGCAAAGATCAGGAAGGCACAGCAGATGAAGATTCCTTACATGCTGATTCTTGGGGAAAAGGAAATGGGCGCCGGTACTGTATCTGTGCGCTACAGGAATGGCAAGCAGGCATTCGGCTTAAGCTATGATGCATTCCTTGCCGAGATAAAAGCAAAGATAGAGAGCAAGGAACAGCTGTAAGCCAGAGAGGGAGAGGAGCTTTCTCCTCTCTCTTTTTTCTCAAAACGCTTGAAGTATCGCGATAAGTAAAATAATCTTGAAAGTGATACGATACGGGAGATTATTATGAATGTACCTAACAGACTTACAGTTCTAAGATTAGTATTAGTACCTGTATTCTTTATTTCCTATTACCTGCCTTCCCTGTTCGGCCCTTCACTGAATGTGCTGAGCACCGCACTTATGCTGATTTGCTATGTGACTGCAGAGCTTTCGGATCTTCTTGATGGGAAAATCGCAAGGAAATACAACCTTGTGACAGATCTTGGCAAGGTAATGGATCCATATGCCGACACTCTGTCCCATCTGACGTTTTTCGTCTGTTTCATGGATAAGGGGATCATGCCTGCCTGGTGCTTTATCATCATCATGTGGAGAGAGTTCACTATACTCTTTTTCAGGATGCTCATGATGAAAACAGGAAAGGCAATGCCTGCAAACATCTGGGGAAAGGCAAAGACATGTTTATATGCCGCAACAAGTATCCTTTCCATTGCATATATTGTTGCTGAGACTTTTGCGGATATATCAGGCATCCAGGGCACATGCATCACTGTCCTTCATATTGCATTCGCCCTTTCTGCAATTGCATCACTTATGAGTTTCATTACTTATATGGTGTCTATTTTCAAAAGCAAAGCACTTGCCGGAATGACAAGATAATGGGCATTTTCACATCTTTTACAGAAGAAGAGAGAAATACTATCAAAGCCATCGTAAGTGATGTGGATGACACCATCACAACCGATGGCCTTCTTTATCCTGAAGCCCTTCAGGCACTTTACAGGATCCGGCAGGAGGGACTGAAGACCATATTGGTTACCGGCGGATCAGCAGGATGGGCAGACGCTTATGTAAGGCAGTGGCCTGTGGATGCTGTGATTGCTGAAAGCGGTGCACTGTTAATATATAAGAAAGATGGTGCAGTCAGGTATGCTGCAAATCCCGTGATAGTCAGTGATCCGGAGTTTTCCAGGAAAAGGTGTGCTCTTCTGGAACTTACAAAAGACTACGTGTTCTCTTCTGATCAGTATGCACGGATATACGATGTTGCATACGAAAAGTCAGAGCTGAGCAGGAGCCAGGAGAAAAGGCTGTTCGAAATAATAGAAAGCCTCGGCGGTACAGCTCTGGTAAGCTCAATACATGTCAACGTCCTCTTTTCCCCGATAAGCAAGAAAAAGGGGATTGACGCCTTTTATGATATCATGAAAGGGGAGCTTGGACTTCCCCAGGACATTGACAGGTTCTATGAAACATCACTTGCCCTTGGGGACAGCAGGAATGATGAAGCGCTTTTTTCTGCCTTCAGGATTTCGGTGGGAAACAAACGCGTCTCAGATGATTATGAAAGCTTCAGGATACTCCCTACATATATAACAAACATGTATGGATCAGCCTCTTTTGCATTCGTAATCGAAAAATTATTTTCTAAATCTATATAAATAAAGAAAATAAAAAATATCAGAAAAATTTGGCAAAAAATTTTAAAATTTTTGTTGACAAATTACCTCATTTTGTTGTAGCTTAATTGGGCACGCAAATGAGATTGAGTGCGATGGTTTTTGACAGATATATCAGAGAAGGGAAAGAGAAGGAAAGCTAAAGAGATCTTTAGCATCAGAAGCGTGGTGCTTCTGTCAATTCAAATAGAAGAACAACAAATGGCAAATTAAAAGTCAGATGGTTCAAGCGAGCTTGGCAGGAGAAAGACTAAAGTTGGAAAATAAGTCCCGGTCTTCGGACTGGGGCATTCGATAACGGAGAGTTTGATCCTGGCTCAGAACGAACGCTGGCGGCGCGTTTTAAGCATGCAAGTCGAGCGAATGGGACCCTTCGGGGTCACGGAAGCGGCGGACGGGTGAGTAACACGTGGG
>CASFJV010000030.1 GCA_949295125.1 uncultured Spirochaetales bacterium | reverse complement strand
TCTGTGAAGGGCGAAGAGTATAAGGACGTCAAAGTTGCCGATGCTATGAAGGGTATAACTCCTCCAAAAGCAGAGGAGGAAGAGGAGCCAGAAACCCCATTTGCTTGGGATATATCCGTAAGGCTTGCAAAGCATAACGAGAAAAATGGATTCAATGATCATGATAATTACAGGTTTGTGGATTCAAAGATCGAAAAGGATTCAGCTGGTGCATATTATGTAGTTAAGGCAGATCTTGATAAGCTTGTTACTTATATAAGTACAAACAAAGATCAGGGGGAAGGAAAATGGATAGCACTTCTTATCGGTACAGGTGCTTCTGATATCAAAACAGTTTCTTATGAAGGAACTCCTTTCAATGATAATGATATTAATGAAAGGAATGATATGCTAGGTTCTGATGGTTCTGCTGTTGCCTCTGATGAGTTTGTCCTTTGGCTTAAGGCTAGTGAAGAGGATCCAGCAAAAGAATTTACGCTTTCGTATCCAAGTGATGATGAGGTAGAAGATCAGAAAGTCACAATTAAAATAGAAGATTGGACCGATTGTAATGTTGAAGATGAAATCTTGATTCATGCAAGAGCTGCAAAACATAAAACAGAGTTTGAAGGATATGATAACAGCAAATATATTTCTTCATTGACAGTAACTGAGAATGAAGAAGGATATAAAATAGAAATCTCTGCAAAAACTGATGAAATGAAAGCCTTTATCAGTACTGATTCAGAACAAGCGGAAAAAGAGAAGGTCAAATGGTTTCCAATCCTTGTTTCTACAGGAGTCGCTGATATAACGAAGATATATTATGGTGATGCCTTGCTCACGGAAACCGATGTGGCTGATAGGAATGCTATGGTTGGTGTTGATGGACGGGATGCTGCTTCTGACGAGTTTGTTCTTTGGCTTTATGCTGAAGATGAATCTCTAGAAGTGGGGGCTGAGAGTCCAAAAACTCTCAATCTTGCATTAAAGGAATCAGCAGAAGATTCTACAGCAATAAAGGTTGTCATTTCTCTGGAAGAAATGACGGAATAAAGGGGCTACTGATTTTTGATGAGGGATGTCTGTAATGGTGTGCACCCCGTCAATAGGACAGCCAAATAATTAAAGAGAACCGTTGTACATCGCAAGGTGGCAACGGTTCTTCCATCTATGCTGCAGATATGTATTTATCGTGGTATTCCATCGGTGACATTCTATGCAGCTTCCTCTGAATCCTTTTCACGTTGTAGTATTCAACGTAATCCTTGATGGAGCTTATGAGGCTATCCCTGCTGTCGAATTTCTTGTCGTAGTACATCTCCCTCTTGAGTATTCCCCAGAAGCCTTCCATCGGGCCATTGTCGATGCAATGGGCAACCCTGGACATGCTGTGGATGCATCCATGGCTCTGCATAAGCATATAGAACTGCGGACCCGTATACTGGAAACCCCTGTCGCTATGGCAGAGCGGATGGGCATCCGGCTCTTTCAGGAATGCCTCCTTGAACGTATCCATGACGATAGGGTTGTCATTGCGATCATCAATCCTGTATGCGACTATCCTCCTGTCATAGAGATCCAGTATAGCGCTGAGGTATAGCTTCCTTGTCTCGCCATTGGCGGAATACTTGAATTCCGAGACATCGGTGAGCCATTTCTGGTCCGGCTGCTCTGCAGAGAACTCCCTGTTGAGGATATTGTCCTGGATGTGCTTTGCGTCCTTGCCTGCCCTTGTGCAGCAACCGGGCTTCCATTTGATTGATGACTGTATCTTCCTCATCCTGCAGATGCGCAGGATCCTCTTGTCATTCACATGCTCGCCGCATCTTGCATTGAGCTCATCGCAGATCCTCCTGTAGCCCATGTCCGGGTGTTCCGTGTGCATTTTCTCAACCAGGTCTGCAAGACGTGAATTCTCAAGCTCGTTCAGGCTCTTTGGGGACTTCTTCCATCTGCAATATGCGGAACGTGCCACTCCGAGCTTCCTGCACATCCTCGTCTCAGGGTATCCTTTCGCCTCAGCCAGTTCCTTTATGGCCTCGTATTTGTAGAGCTGCCGCGTCAGCGAAAGCGTTTCTCCCGCTGCAGCTCGTCCAGTTTTTTTAAGAGATCATTCTCCATCTGCAGATCCCGGTTCTTGGACTCAAGCTGTGCTACCTTGGCCCTCAGCTCCTCTTCCAGCGTCCTTGGCTTCACAGAGCCAGGCTTCTTCCCTCTGCGGTCCTCAAGCCCATCGATGCCGAGCTTCTCATACCTATGTACCCACTGATATACATTCTGATAGGAAACGGAATACCTTATTGCTGCATCCCCATAGTTCTTGCCATTGAGAATGCAGTAGTGGACGATTTCAAGCCGCTCATCCTGCGTGGTCTTTCTTGTCTTGCTCATCATGCGTCCTCCGCTATTGGATTTCAACATACCATGGGCATTATATTCCTTTATCCAGTTTCTTAGAGGAGTCGGCGATGAGATTGCATATTTCGTGCAGATTGTCTTGAGAGAAACACCTCCTCCGAGATACTCTCTGACAGCTTTTTCTTTGAGTTCCTTTGAATATTTTTTGCAGCTTTTCCGCTGCTGAAGCCCAGTTCGTCCTTCGGCTTTGTATTTCACAATCCAAATTTCAACAGTACTGCAAGCAACACCATATTTTCTTGCTATCTGATGGATGCTGGCTTTTCCTGCAAGGTACAATTCAACCTGCTTGATTTTTACCGACGGAGAAATCTTTTTCTTCTTTCTCATGTGGATACCCTCTTCAAGTAGTTTTTGTTTTTCTCTGTCCTACTTGAGGGGAGCATATCAGAGCGGATGTCAGGCTTCGATGCTTCGTATGAGGCATGGAAGCATTCTGCGTCGAAGCCGGAAGCTCCATCTTCAAGCGCAAGCTAAGATAGAGTAGTTCACCTGGCTGATGCTTCGCTGAAATACTGCATGATGGGCTTCGATCCTAGATCCCTATCCGCGATGCTTGAGAATGCAATGTATTTCGAGCTGAAGAGAAGAGGCTACAAGGTGTATATCGGCAAGAACGGGGCAAAGGAGATAGACTTCGTTGCCGTAAGAAGAGATGAGCGCATCTATATCCAGGTGTGCCGCAGCATGCCAGAGGAATCGGATAGGG
>CASFJV010000029.1 GCA_949295125.1 uncultured Spirochaetales bacterium | reverse complement strand
AATCAAGCCCTTAGCTTATTGATAGGAACAACATATATCCCATCCTCTCTTCTATAGCATGGACCTGTTGCTGTGAGGATCATCATGAAAGAAGGAAGAGGTTCTTTGCTTTTATCCCTGATTTTCCTCTTCAGCATATTAAGCGTTCTTGCCCCATGATGTATTGCATCATCACCTCCTATCTTTATCTCGATAGCTCCCCAGCGTCCATCGGGAAGATGTATCACTGCATCGCACTCAAGACCCGCATTATCACGATAGTGCTTTACCTCACCTCCAAGGAAAGAGGAATATATGGAAAGATCACGAACAGCAAAATCCTCAAAGAAGAGGCCAAAGGATTCAATGTCATCAAGCAGATCAGAGGGAAATATATTCAACGCAGCACAGGCCAAGGATGTATCTGCAAAATGTCTGGTAGGAGTTGAACGGATGCTTGTCTTTGATCTTATGGAAGGACTCCATGCAGATAGATCCTCTATGATATAAAGATCCCGCAAAGCCTCCATATAATCATTGAAGGTCTTTGTGTCCATAGTCCTTTCATTGGACTGCTTCACATCCTCGATAATCGTCTGAATACTTGCCTCTGTTGATATATTCCTTGCATAGCTTCGCATGATCATGCGAAGGACTTCCGGGCTTTTAGATCTGAACTTCTCGTTCTTGTTGTTCTCAAAATAGAAAAGTCCGTTGTAATAATTGCGGGTAATCTCAATCGCAATCTCTTTTTCAGCAAGTACAGAGATAGGCCAACCTCCTCTGCAGATAAGAAAAGCAGCATCCTCCAGAAAGAAATACTCATTGATCGAAGGCTGTATGTATTCGCCCTCAAAAAGCGATGACAAGGAAACACTGCCATCAGACTCACCTGATTCATAAAGCGACATAGGCCGCATTTTCAGCACAGTTATCCTGCCAGCTCCTGAGTGCATGATATCTGTCTTATCTGCAGGGGTTGAGCTTCCTGTGAGGATATATTTTCCAAAGCTATACTCATCATCCAGATCATCTTTTATCGCATTCCAGATATCAGGAACTGTCTGCCACTCATCTATAAGCCTTGGATTATCACCAACAAGCGTTGCCTTCGGGTCAAGCTCTGCAAGCTGTATGGACTTCTTCGTATTGAGTTTCACAAAGCTTTTCTGGAAGCGCATGCATGTAGTTGTCTTTCCGCAGAATTTAGGTCCGGAGACAACCACAGCACCTGCTGTACGCAGTTTCCGGGCAATCTGCTCTTCAATATATCTTTTTTTGTACAACGGAAACCTCTTGTTTGAATTTTACATTATTCCTACAGATTTACAAGAAAATTCCCAAGATTTTCAATTTTTTATTCCCAAAATTTTCAACTTATATTCAAGAAACTAACAATCTGTTCAGCATCTTTGTAGCCTTTGTTGTAAAGCTGCATTATATTCTCATCATTATGCTTCAGCGTTGTCACACCGCATGTATCGTCAGGAGCTATGACAAGAAGTCGACCTTCACTCTCATGCTTCTTCATTCCAGCAATCTGGCTGTTGTATGTCTCAGCTCGTCTTAGCATGGCTTTGCCCGCTTCTGGATAATGTCTGGAAAGAGCCTTTCCGATCCATTTGTCTTTCTTTGGATCCCTTACAGTATCTCTTGGCTTCGTGAGGATGACGACAACCTTATCAGCACCCATCTCAAAAGCCTTCTCGTATGGAATCGGATCGGATATTCCTCCATCAAAGTAATACCGACCTTCAAATTCTATAGG
>CASFJV010000028.1 GCA_949295125.1 uncultured Spirochaetales bacterium | reverse complement strand
AGAAATTCAGGGAACAGGCTGATGTTGTAGGCTTCAGCAGGAACCGGCAGGATGCTATCCTGTCATTTATCCTTGAACTGGAGAAGAAGGACAGCATAAAGAGCCTTATAGAAATGCTGGTACTGTGATGCTGATAAAACTTTTACTGCATCTTGGCTGTAAAAACTTGTCAGGATGCAGTAATCGGCTGCCTTGTTTATTCTGCCTTATCATTTCCGGGATTATTTTCCCGTCTCTTTCCATTTCTGCCGGAGGCTTCATATTTCTATGGAAGCTTCCTGAGAATTGCTCTGCTTATTACAGATATTTTCCATTTTCATATAGGTTTTAACCTGATTGCCTGTTTCGTGAATTATTGTGGGAATCCTGTCAGTAAAATTTGTGTTCGAACACATAATAATATACGGTAATTACTTCAGTTTTAGAAATAATATATTAATAATTACTTAAATAAAAAGGAAATAAAAATATTTTAAACTTTTTCTTGCAAATTGGTATGAGTGTTGTATTATAAAAAATATATGGTGTGTTCAAACACAAATTAAAAGGAGTTTAATATGGAAAGAGAGAAGGTTGAGATTGAGAGGTTCCCTGATTCAATTCCTACAAGTGCTGGAATTGGAGTAGTGAGGAAAATGACAAGGGAAATCTGGCTTGAAGAATGTTTTCCTGAGTGGCACCAGATGCTGAACAGGCAGATTGAGGAAATAGAGATTGAGAAGGATTCCTTTGCGCTCTGGATGCTTGGCGGTCCATCATGGGCATTCAAGAGTTCAGGAGGTGCAGTATTCCTTGTGGATAACTATTCAGGATCATCAATCACAAGTGAATACAGCTATTGCGGTAACTGCCGCAACAGCGGAGCTGAAGCACTCCAGTGGCTGAGGATTAATCCCCATGTGATTGATCCATGGAAGTTCAGGACACTGGATATGGTATTTGCCACGCATCACCATCAGGACCATGCAGACTACTATACTGTCATGGCAACACTCGATACCACAGACTGCAAGTACGTAGGGCCGGCAAAGACCTGTGATCTCTTCAGGAAATGGGGAGTGCCTGAGGAGAGGATCATCCAGGTAAAGCCAGGAGATTCATTCAAGGTGAAGGACATCACGGTAAAAGTTGAGAAGAACTATGACTCGATGGCATGCAGGACAGGTGATTTTGATCCTTCAAAACCTCTTGACTACGACAGCTGTGCCGTAAGTTTCATCTTCGATAATGGCAAGCATTCAGTAATCTTTACGGGTGATACGCTTTACAACGATGGCTATAAGGCTGTAGGGGAGCGCCATAACATCGATGTCCTCATCACTGATATGGGGCATAATGCACCTGGCAACAGCGATAAGATGAATCCATGGGAAGTCATGAGGCTTGGGCAGAACCTGAAATGCAAGGTCATCATTCCAGATCACTATGAAAACTGGGCAAGCAGCGAGCTGGATCCGAAGTGGCTATCAAAGATCGTGGAATACTATGATCCAAGGATGAAGGTATGCATCATGAAATCCGGAGGGCTCTATGTCTATCCACGCGATAAGGATATGAGCGTGTATAAGTATCCGGATGGAAGTGACAGGTATGACTGGACAAAGAGCCTTTTCTACGGACCTGATGTTGAGCATGTGAAATTCGATAAGTAAAAACAGAAATGGAGGAAAAATATGAAGAAAGTTTTAACAGTCCTGGCAGTATTGCTGGCATCCCTTTCGCTCTTTGCAGCAGGAAGCAGTGACAGCACAGATGCCGCTTTCAAGGATCCTAATGCCGTAAGGCCTGAAGCCATTGAGGAATATCCGGTATCTGGTTTTGCCTGGAACGTGACAACTGATGTCAGGGCAAATGAGCCTTATACGATTGCCATGATCGTGAAGAACAACACAAACCCTTTCATGAACGGAGTTCTTGAAGGCTTTGCAAAGGCTGCAGAGGATATGGGATTTGAGGCATTGCTGCTCTCTCCTGCCACAGCAGACAGCAATGAGGAGCAGGCAAGGCTTGTTGATGACATGATTGTGCGCGGCGTAGATGCAATCTGCATCCACCCGATAGACTCAAATGGAATTGTCCCGGCTCTGGAGAGGGCATATGATGCCGGAATTCCTGTGCTCGTGCAGGGCACCAAGGCTAATACAGACAGGATTTTCGCCTGGTATGGCACTCAGTACTATGACCAGGCAGTGCTCGTAGGGGAATATATTGCTGAGAAATTCAATGGAGAGGCAAATATCGTATACCTTCCAGGACCGCCTCAGGCACAGAACTCACAGGACAGGACCAGGGGATTCTATGATGTGTTTGAGAAGTATCCGGGAATAAGTATCATTGCAGAACAGCCATCCAACTTCAACAGGGCAGAGAGTGTTACGGTTATGGAGAACATCATCCAGCGTTTCAGCGCAGATGAGATCGATGTCGTAATCGGAGGAAATGATGAGGCAGCAATGGGTGCTATCATGGCCCTTCAGGGAGCCGGCTATCCTCTCGGTGGGGAAGATGGAATATTCGTTACGGGATTTGACTGCAATGAGGACGCATCATATGCCATACAGGATGGAACCCTTGGCGCATCAATCAACCCGGATCCAGTATCGCTTGGATACCTCGGTGCTGTATTGCTTGTGCAATACCTGAATGACGGGACACTCCTTCCAGAGAGCTTTGTTCCATGGCCAAGCATGGAAGACATGAGCGATCTGATCGTTGATAGCACAAACATCGATGAATACATAGATACCATGGCATGGTGGAAGATACCTGAATAATAATCTCTTTTGTTTTTAAGTTTGATCTTGGGATTGCAGCCATTTTGCGGATTTGTAAGGAGGCCGCAATCCCTTTTTATTGCATTTTTTGGAGTATCTTTATGGATGAAATCATAAGACTGGAACATATAAGCAAGCGCTTTACAGGTGTCACAGCTCTTTCTGATGTGAGCATTGCCTTCAGTAAAGGGGAAGTGCATGCCCTGGTCGGGGAGAATGGAGCTGGAAAGTCAACGCTTATCAAGATATTGCTCGGTGCTCACCAGCCAACTGAAGGGAAAATCTATTTCGAGGGAAAGGAAACGGTTATAGAAAATCCTGAGATGGGATCCCTTCTTGGAATTGAAGGTGTGCATCAGGAGCTGATGCTCGTCCCATACCTGAGCGTCTCCGGGAATATATTCCTCAACAGGGAAAAGAAGAAAAAGAAGCTGTTTGACATAAAGGGGATGAATGAAAGGAGCAGGGAACTGCTTGGTGCCTTTTCAATCAGCATAGATGTTACGAAGCCTGTAAAGAACTACAGCGCATCAATCTGGAAGATGATCGACATTGCGCGTGTTATAAACCAGGATCCGAAGCTGATCATATTTGATGAGCCGACCGCAATCCTGAGTGAAAGGGAAGTGGAGTGCCTTTTTGAGAATATAAGGAGGCTCAAGGAAAAAGGGATAGCAATCGTCTACATATCCCACCGCCTGAATGAAATTGGGCAGATTGCAGATAAAGTCACCGTACTTAGGGACGGGCACCTGATAGGAACGAGGGATGCAGAAGGGCTTGGAAATGATGAGCTTGTAAAGATGATGGTAGGGCGCGATGTCTCAAAATACTATTGCCGCACAAGAGTTGAAAGGGGAAGGGAGCTTATAAAGCTTGATGGCCTCAGCCTCAAGAAGGGGCAGAAAGACATATCACTGAGCGTGCATGAAGGAGAGATCGTGGGGCTTGCCGGCCTTGTCGGATCTGGAAGGAGTGAAGTGGCTGAAGCCATACTCGGAATTAACCCGGTATTAAGCGGAAGCATTGAATACAAGGGAAAGGAATTCCATCCGAAATCTCCATCAGATGGAATTAAGAAGGGGATATACCTTGTTCCTGAGAACAGGAAGTACCAGGGGCTCATACTTCGTTTTTCTGTTGCAAACAATATTGCCTTGAGCGTTTTTGGCAGATGGTCGCGCTTTTTCTACAAGGAGAAGGAGGAAAGCCTGGTTGCTTCAAGGGAGATAAAGAAGCTTTCCATCAAGACTCCATCAGAAAAGCAGGCTGTCAGGAATCTCAGCGGCGGAAACCAGCAGAAAGTGGTTATAGGAAAAGCCCTGGAGACAAATGCGGAACTCCTTATATTTGATGAGCCTTCTGTCGGAGTGGATGTAGGTGCCAAGGAAGAGATCCATAACCATATGGATTCTTTTGTTGCATCCGGCGGAGGCATACTCATGATATCAAGTGATCTGCCTGAAGTGGTTGGAATGTGCGACAGGGTGTATGTCATGTATGAGGGGCGCATTGTCAAGGAACTTTCCGTATGTGATGTGAGTGACAGCAATATAGCTGAGTATATGCTCGGCTCAAAAAAAGGAGAGGATGCATGAAAAAGAATGAATTTGCAGCAGCTGTAAAAAGTTTTCCCCCAGTAATCTGGATGCTTCTCCTGCTCCTGATTGTCTTTTCTTTCACCGGGGCAAACTTCTATTCAGTGAATAACCTGCTGAACATAATACGCCAGGCTTCCCCATACCTGATCCTTGCGATGGGAGAAACCCTTGCAATACTGGTCGGAGGAATAGACCTGTCTGTAGGATATGTGATGGGGTTCTGCGGTGTTGCAGTTGCAATGCTGATGAACATGGGCCTTCCGTTCTACGCCGCTATCCTCATTGCCCTCCTGATAGGGCTTGCCTGCGGCTTTATAAACGGTGTTTTTGTCTCAAAATTCAAGCTTCCATACTTTATTGTGACGTATGGAACTGGGAATATGGTGTATGGCCTTGGCTCCATTTTAACTGGCGGAGTTTCCCAGCCAGCTTTAAACAGGTCCTTCCGCTTCATTGCAGATGGAACACTTTTAGGGATTCCTCTTGTATTCTTCATAGCTTTAGCCATCTTCTTGCTCATGAAACTTCTGATAAAAAGGACAAGATTCGGGCGCAACCTCTATGGGCTTGGAGGAAACAGGGAAGCGCTGTACCTTGCCGGAGTGGACACAGTTAAGGCTGAGATATCAGTTTTCATGATGACCGGTCTTCTTGCTGCCATTGCTGGCGTCATTTTCG
Organism: uncultured Spirochaetales bacterium; assembly: GCA_949295125.1. Taxonomy (GTDB): domain Bacteria; phylum Spirochaetota; class Spirochaetia; order Sphaerochaetales; family Sphaerochaetaceae; genus Ornithospirochaeta. Next base: position 11,017 of record CASFJV010000028.1, on the reverse strand, counting down.
CCTCACGTTCTGCATCCGGCCATCCAGGATTTGGCATTGGATGGGAGTTTGACGCAGTTGCCGCAACAATCATTGGCGGAAACTCATTTTCCGAAGGGAAAGGCAGCATAAACAAGACAGTGCTTGGCGTGCTTTTCATCCAGATACTGAGAATCGGCCTCAATATCTCCGGTGTTGCCCCTCAGGCACAGTCATTCCTGATCGGATTCATCGTAGTCGTTGCCATCTCACTAGATGTGATCATACAAAGGAGGAAGTAAGTGAATAAAGATAAGGCATATTCTCTCTTTTTTGAGAAAGGACTTTACAGGATATTCATCCTTGTTTTCATGTGCATACTGCTGAGCATAATCAGTGACAGCTTCCTCAGCCTGAGCAATATAATGAACATATTCCGCCAGGCATCAATCCTCCTGATTCTCGCAGCCGGGGCGACAGGAACGATCCTGGCAAAAGGAATAGACCTGTCCCTTGCCGGAGTCATGTCCTTATCGGGATGTGTATGCGGCTTTGTCCTCAATATGGGATATCCGGTGCCTGTCGCAATTCTTGCGTCAGTGATGGTTGGAGTTGGGTTTGGCTTTGTAAACGGCTTTTTGGTCGGTGTTGTCAGGATTCCGGCGTTCGTATCGACATATGGAGTGAAATACATAGCAAACGGACTTGCCCTGATGCTTATGGGGTCAAACATATTCTTCGGTTTCCCTGATTCCTTCCTTTCCCTGGGAGTCGGATTCATAGGACCTGTCCCTGTCCTTGTGCTGTGGGCCCTGATAATCACATTACTGCTTTACGTGTTTTTCCAGAAAAGCAAGTTCGGCAGGAATGTCTACTGCGTCGGAGCAAATGCTGTCGCATCCTACTATTCCGGAATTTCAACGCTCGGAACATATTTCATTGTCCATGTGATAAGCTCCACTTCTGCATCCATTGCAGGAGTGCTGCAGGCAGCAAGGATGAACGCAGCCCAGGCTGGAATGGGAGAGTCCTTCCAGATGCTTGCTGTCGCTTCAATCGTAATCGGTGGAACCAGCATGGCAGGTGGAGAAGGCAATGTCCTTGGCGCAATTCTTGGCGCCCTGATCCTGACCCTGATAACAAATGGCATGAATCTTATGAATATATCATCTCAGGCACAGCCGCTGGTAACTGGTGCTGTGATCGTATTTGCAGTCTTCCTCGATACAAAGATGAAGAGTGTTGAGGCAAGAAAAGCAGGAAAGCTTGCAATAGCTTGAAAGGAGGAGAATTAAAATGAGAATTGATGAAAGGAAAATACTTGATCTTCCAGGAGTGTATTCTACTGCAGCACTTGATCTTGTAGGAAAGATGTACTATGCAGTTGCGAGTGAGAACAGGGGGGAAGGCGCATTCATCCTGGACTCAGAAAGCCTTGAGCATTCCAGGCTCTGGGATGATGATGAGTCCGGTGTGATGAATATCGTGCAGATCCCGGGTGAGGAGAGGCTTCTGGCAATCACTAAATTCTATCCAGTCTTCCAGTCGAAGGAAGCAGAGGTGTGCCTGCTTGAGCCGGGTGAAGGTGGCTTCCTTTCCCCATGGAACAAGAAAAAGGTTATAGATCTTCCCTATTGCCACAGGATCGGCGTTTTTGAAAACGGAAATGGCAAGTTCGTTGTGTGCTGCTCTCTCTGCCAGGATAAGGATTTCCAGGAAGACTGGAGCAAGCCAGGCGCTGTCTATATTGCCAGGATCGGTTCATGGAAACTCTGGAAGGTGCATGAAGGCCTGACAAAGAACCACGGCCTGTGCATAGATGGAACGGATATATATGTTGCTTCTGAAGACGGTGTACTCCGTTTTGATGCATCCACTTACGCGGAAGGGGATTTAATCCGTGCAGAGCGGATCTCAGGAACTCCTACAAGCGATATTTCAGTAAGCGAAAAATATTTTGCCACTATTGAACCTTTCCATGGAAATGCATCTGCCCTTTATGATAGAAAATATAGTAAAATCAGGACAAGGCGTATGGATTTTGGACATGTGGTATGGACTGGAACCATAAATGGACGCAGCTATGTAATCCTGGGCAGCCGTGCAGGAGAAAAAGAGCTGGTGCTTATCGATGCAGAAACTGGAGAAGAGACCGTTATTGATAAGAATGTCGGACCTACGCAGGTGACAGTTGCATATAAGGATGGTTATTCCATTATCCTTGCTGCAAACCATGCAGCGGGAACAGTATGCACTTACCATATAGGATGAAGGAATAGGGTGTGACTATAAAAGAGATAGCCAAGCTTGCGAATGTTTCGCCAGGAACAGTGGACCGTGTTATTCATAACAGGGGGTCTGTAAACGAAGAAAAGAGAAAGAGAATAGAGGAGATCATAAAGACCTATGATTTCCGTCCTAATCTGTTTGCCAGCAATCTGAAGCTGAATAAGAACGTCACTGTCGGCTATCTCACACCGCTTTTATCTACGGAGGACGGGTATTGGGACTTCGTATACCGTGGAGTCAAGAGGGCTCAGGCAGAGCTTGAGGAGTTTGCCTTCACCCTTAAGACCTTTGAATACGACAGGACGCGTCCCGGAGCATTCTCCATCCAGGCAGAGAGGATGCTCAATTCGGGAATTACGGCGGCTGTCATTGTTGCCAAGAATGTTGAGGAGGCAAAGACTTTCTTCACTTTCCATCCCGATCTCACATATGTCCTGATAGATTCTTCCGTTCCGGATTCAAATCCGATAAGCGTTATCGGACAGGATCCTGAGCGGGGAGGCCAGCTCGCTGCCAGGCTGATGAGCATGCTCTGTCCTGAAGGGAATAATTTCCTGACATTCAGTTTCATGGGGTCGCACATAAGCCGGAAAAGGAGTAGCGGATTCATTGATTTCTTCAAGGACAGGGAAGATGTGAAGATTGCAAACATCCAGTTTGATTCTGTTAATGAGATAATACAGTTCCTTGATACACGCTATGAGGAGTATGGATGTTTTGATGGGATTTTCAGCCCATGCTTTGCCGGACACTATATCGGAGACCATCTTAACAGCCTGGAGAAAAAGGTATGCATAATATCTTATGACCTCAATGAGATGAACCGCAGGTCACTGGAAAACGGGACAATAGACTGCATACTGAGCCAGAGGCCAGAAAGCCAGGGATACTTAGGTGTTTACCAGCTTTATAAGAAGATAATCCTCCAGCAGGAAGTTGAATCTGATGTCGAGATACAGGTTAATATCTACTTTAAGGAGAATCTTCCAAACAGTGACAGATGCAATGAATCCACTATCCGCAATGTCCCATATTTCGGAGAGTAGCTATTTAAGCTTATAAAAGATGTCATAATCTCTTTTTATTATTTCCGAATATGACAAAAATGAGTGTAATGAATATGGTGAAAGATGCCGTTTATGGGACGGAAATGCATTCAACTTCAGTAAGAAGGCGAATCGGGTACTATATAGAGATCCCGAGATAAACATATGGATATGATTGTTTTAGGGCAGAGATTGAAAAGCTACGAGAAGCTGCTGGTCTCAGTCAGAAACAGATTTCAGAATGCCTTTCTGTAGGCAAGAACCTTATATAAGAAATCGAAGCTGGAGAACGTTCGATAAGTTCATCACAAATTGAAACTGTATGTGATATCGTATGCTATCCTGTGGATAAGTTGCTGGATATGGAACAGGCTATCAGACCGGATAATGCCATCTCATTCAGTACAGCAAATCTAATAGATGCTTTTCATCAGATGCGTGCAGTTTTGATTTTTTCTTGATTTTCTCCAGTAAGTTGTGATAAACAAAACTTAGTGGAGTAAATATGGTTTTTTCTACGGGGGAACTTGTACAGAAATACAAAAACTATGTGGATGCAAAAGGAAAAATAAGGCGACTCGTTGAAAAAGGGGAGCTTATTCCAATTGTCAGGGGGCTTTACGAGGATGATCCCAATGCAGAACCTTCTTATCTTGCCCAATGGATATACAGTCCATCTTATCTGTCATTTGATTATGCGCTGTATGTCTATGATTTAATCCCCGAGGCCTCATATGCCTACACATCTGCAACATTTGGAAAGAGGAAAAAGAAGACATACAATACCGCATTCGGTTTATATACTTACCAGGATATTCCCCGGAATGTCTATCCATATGGAATACTTGGAAAGACTGATTTGAATTATTCCTATCAGATAGCAGCATGTGAGAAAGCATTATGTGATAAGCTTTATACAATTAAGCCGGTAAAAAATATGAAGGAATTCAGATATCTGCTGTTTGAGGATCTGAGAATAGATGAAGAGGATTTCTGGTCCCTTAAAATGGAAGACATTCTCTTCTTAGCCCCGCTTTATAATTCGACAAATCTGGATTTTCTGTTCCGGTTTGCCAAAGGAGGGATAAAATGACAAGTATAATAGGGCAGATGCTGTCACGGTATAATGTTTCCAGTATTAATGAGGAGCGGAATGCCTTGAAGGAGGTAATACAGGAAGCTGTATTGGTGGGACTGTCCAGAGCCGGGTTTTTTAATGAGGCTGCGTTTTACGGTGGAACGGCATTAAGAATATTCTATGGACTTGACAGGTTTTCTGAAGGCCTTGATTTTTCGCTGCTGGAGCCGAATGCCGATTATGACCTATCCAGATGTTTTTCTGCCTTATCTGATGAAATTTCTTCCCTGGGATTAAATTTCACAGTAGAAGAAAAGAAAATAACTGCACATACTTTTGAGCGTTCCGCATTTTTAAAAGGCAGCTCAAGAGAACATCTCCTTAAATTTTACCCTGAAAGTGCATACAAAGTTCCGTACAATGAACTGATAAAAATCAAATTTGAAGTTGACACTAATCCTCCGGAAGGAGCTTTATATGAATTTAAGACATTGCTGCTCCCTTCTCCATGCAAGATCAGGGTTTATGATATTACTTCATTGTTTGCGGGTAAAATCCATGCTGTTCTATGCAGGGGATGGTCCAGGGTCAAAGGAAGGGATCTGTATGACTATCTTTTCTATCTGGCAAGGCGGGCTGATGTAAATATGCAGAACCTGAAAGCACAACTTGTCGACTCAGGCATTATTTCCAGTGATACTGATTTAACTCCAGCTCTTCTCATCCGTTTGCTGGATGAAAGATTCAGAACACTCAATTACGAACAGGCTAAAGATGACATAAGGCCTTTTATAAAGGACACAGGTTCCCTGGATCTATGGAATGCAGATTTTTTCATTTCTGCAACCCATCAATACCTGCTCAGGCCCTTTTAATTTTGACTTATCCTGCATGGTCCAGGTGCTCATCTGACCTGATTGCCGCGATGTCCCTGAAACTTCCTGTTTTACTGATAAATGTCCTATTAGCTTATTCATTCAGTTCGAGGATATCTCCTTCTTTACTGAAAAAGAGAATGGCATCTTCAGTGATTAATAGCTGCACTCCCATAGTGCACCTGATGCTTCCATCCTGGTAGCTGAACGGGATGGTGTATAAAGATCTTCCATCGCTTGCAAGAAGCAGCATTGAAAGCTCATTATCCCTTTCAAATGAGATGGTATTTATATCCCTGATTGAGAAAAAGGACTCAAAGGCAGCTTTCTCCTCCTTTTTGAGGCTGCAGCTTGAGCCATCAAGCATCCTAATGATATTCTCTGCCTCCTTTTCACTGTATGATGGAGGATCTGCTGCAGCACTCAGGATGAAGAGGGCAAAGAGTGAAAGGACAGCTGTGACAGCTGCTGAGAGCAGGAGCGCTTTTTTCAGTCTTTTCTTTTCATCACTTTTTTCCATCACCTTCATAATAATTGCAATTATTGCATGAAATGATGCAAGTTTTTCTCATTTTAAGAATATGATTTCCTTACAATGCAATGGTTTACATTCATCTAAACGGGAATATCTTTTTCTGCACTCTTCCTTTTTCTCCCTTATTATTTGCATCAACGGAGGAACAAAAAATGGATAAAGTGGAAGAAGTGGCAGTCAGACTCAAAGAGGAAGTTGATCTGCTTTATTTCATTGAAAAGGATGTCTCTCTTATCAAAGAGGAACTTAATCAGGTGATGGAAGTGAAGAAAAAGTTTGAAGAAAGGGAAAAGGAGCGTAAGCAAATGAGGGAAAAGATCAGGAAGATACAGAAGATATCTGTTTTTATAATTGCAGTTGCCATTGCTGGTGCTGCTGTGTTCTTTCTTGCAGGCTGTGATGCATTCCTGCCATCTCTTGATGAAATTGTGAACAGCAGTACGGAAGGGCCTGATATCCTCAGCTCTTCATGGAAGGCAGAAGAGGGCACATCAGGATACACTGAAATCTTGATAGACAGCCAGGGGAAAGTGACTGCCATCCTCAGTTCAAGAGGAGCAGAGGAAGGGATGTGCTCTCCAGTTTCAAATGTTATTGAGATAGGAAAGATGACATATTCCTTCTCACTTGAAGAAAGCGTTCTGACACTTACTGACCTCTCTACTGCTGAGATCCTCAGGTTCATAAGGACAGAGTAGGTTATATTGAGCTGCATCATTCCCCCTCCGATGCAGCCTCTTAATATAATAGGATATTTCATTTCTGGGCCCATTCCATTGCCTGTCGTTATTTTCTGGGATGGGCCCTCTCTCCTGTTATATATCCATTTGTCAATATATTATCCAATTAGACAAGTAAAATAACGGAAATAAATAAAAGATTTTTAGAAAAATAAAATTAATTGGCATGTAAAGACTTGAAATATTAAAATTATGTTATAAAATAGAATTAAAATAGCGTATAGAGGATATTAAAATTAACTTATAGAGATTATTGATATATTCCTGCTGTTTTACTTAAAGGGGTAAGCGAAAGGCATGTTGCTGTCATTCTGATTCAATTGGGATTTTAAGAGATGTTTTACGCTTTGAAGTGTTTTTAGCTCCTGTATTGGGGTAGTGATAATTGTTTAAGGAGGTAGTTGTTATGCAGAACTACCAGTTGAGCCAGAAAGTGCTTCTAGCGCTGAGACTTAATGGATCAGGTATTCAAAGCGTAAAAAGCGCATTAAGAGGATCGGGTTTCGATAAGAAGGTATTGCGGCCGACAGCAAAAGGGGATGTGAAGGATATGAATCCACGCCTGAATACGCTTTTCAGGCTGTGCCGGATTGCAAAAGTCTATCCATCTGACATGTGCTTTGTTGATGATGAGAATCCTGCTATGGTCATCCTTCCTCTTCTTGATGGAAGGCGGAAGGCTCCAAAGGATTTCCGTATCGAGGACAGTGACATAACAGAGGCCCTTTCGATGGTGCTTGATGAGAAGAGATGCATTGAGGTGATAAGCCGGAGCACATACCGCAACTACACTGGAAAGTGCAAGTCTTCCACCATTCCTACATTCTATGTGCTTGAAAGGATCCTGATCCATCAGGGAACAGGGATGAGGGAATTCTTAATACTTGTTGAAAAGATAGCAATGGAACACCGCAAGGAAGGGAAGTGAACTGTTATAATAAAAACGGTGCCATCATCTCTGATGACACCGAAAAAAAGGGATAGGCATGTTCCATTTGGAACAATTGATAATATAGTCATAATGATTACTAATTGCAACAGCTTTCATTAAAAATTAATTTCAGTGTTTTTCCCTTTCTTATTTTGCCTTCTCTGCTATCATTAATGGTGTATGAAAGAAGAAAGCCTGCTGAAAGGAAAGAAGAACATAGTGGTTCTTGGAAATACGGAAAATGAGGAGAAGTATGCATATAAGATCAAGCATGCTCTCATAGACAATGGGTTCAATGTGTTTTCTGTTCCGGAAGATGGAGAAGGGATAGGCGACTGCCCATTTAATATTGATATAATAGATTTCTGCATCAATTCCAGAAGGGGGATTGAGCTAATCAGGAACTATGGCGTGCCTTCCTCTTCAGTTCTTGCTGTGATCCAGCCGGGTGCCGGATCTGCTGAACTTGAGGAATGCCTGGAAGAAAGAGGCATAAGCTATGAAAATGGATGCCTTCTGGTGGAAATGGGAAAGCTATGATAGTTATTATTGGGTGCTCAATCGCAGCAGAGAAAGCTGTAAGTGAACTATATAAGGATAATGCAAAGAGTGCTGTTACGGTAATAAGGGGAGAATCTTTTTCTCCTTATCCCAGGCCAAGGCTTCCAGAAGCAATTGCCGGCACTCTGGATCTTTCATTTTTCAAATCACCTTCAAAGCTGGCAAAGTATGAGGAGAACGGCCTTAAGGTGATTGACGGCATTGCCTCATCAATCAACATAAAAGAGAAGGCAGTCTCTCTTGAAGATGGCAGGATCATCAGGTATGACGATCTCATCATTGCCACCGGTTCGCGTGCAAGGGAAAGCGGCTATGCTGATTATCCACTCAGAAGCATAGATGATGCGGAGAAAATAATAAGTGCAGCAAGCGGAAAGAAGGATATAGCCGTGCTTGGCGCTGGAATTCTCGGTCTTGAGCTTGCATTTGCCCTTAAGCAAAGGAGCGGATCCCGCATTACTGTCATCGAGTCAGCAAACAGGGTAATGCCAAGGCAGCTTGATGAGGTATCATCAGCCTTCTTTGAGAAAAAGCTTTCAGAGAGCGGCCTTGACATCATTTGCGGAGAGTCAATTGATTCATATGAAGATGGCGTAATAAGGTTCAAAAGCGGAAAGGAAACAGGATGCGGCCTCCTTCTTGAATCAATCGGGGTCATCCCCAATTCGGAGATTGCCAGCGCATCAGGCATAAGGACAGAAAGGGCAGTCATCATTGACGATCACGCTAGAACCAGCGAAGGCCATGTATATGCCATTGGAGATGTGGCAAGCTATAATGGCCTATGCCCGGGCCTTGTATATTTTGCACTGGAGACTGCACGGGTTGCTGCAGCCAATATCCTTGGAAATGAAAGCACAATAAAGCTAAGCCCTCCATCTCTGATGATAAACCTTCCAGGAATTCCGGGATACAGCATCGGATGCATTTCCAGCCCGATAGTCATAAGGAATGAGGATGGGCCGGCTATGGAGTCCTTTTTCATATCTTCATCAGGAATCCTTGAAGGCTCCATCTCAATTGGATCAAAGGCAAAGATGATGAAAGTCATGAAAAACTTAGGAAAAGAATTCAATGCTTCGGAATTTCAAATAGATTAATTATTATCGATACAATATAATCCAATTTGACTAAAGTATTAGTAATGATTAGAATTTTTGCATAAGGAGAATATCATGATCGCAATTGAATCAATTGAAGCAAGAGAAATTCTTGATTCCCGCGGAAATCCTACTGTAGAAGTAGACGTAATCCTCGAAGACGGATCAATGGGTAGGGCAGCTGTTCCTTCCGGAGCAAGCACAGGTGTTCATGAGGCTGTTGAGCTTCGTGACAACGACAAGTCCCGCTTTGGTGGAAAGGGAACTCTTAAGGCTGTAGATAATGTCAACAACATCATCGCTCCAGCACTTGAGGGAATGGACGCACTTGACCAGGTAGCAATCGACAGGACAATGATTGCTCTTGACGGAACACCAAACAAGGCAAAGCTCGGCGCTAACGCTATCCTTGGAGTATCAATGGCAACAGCACGCGCAGCAGCAGATTATCTTGGACTTCCTCTTTATAAATACCTTGGCGCATACCATGCATGCATCCTCCCAGTTCCAATGGCAAACATCCTTAACGGTGGTGCACACTCCGATAACAAGGTTGACTTCCAGGAATTCATGGTCATGCCAATTGGCGCATCCAGCATCCGCGAAGCTGTAAGAATGACAGCTGAGGTATTCCATGAGCTCAAGAAAGTTCTCAAGGGCAGGGGATACAACACATCAGTAGGTGATGAGGGTGGATTTGCTCCAGACCTCAAGTCAAACGAAGAAGCACTTGAAGTAATCATGGAAGCTATCAAGGGCGCAGGATACACAGCAGGAAGAGATGGAGATTTCATGATCGCTCTCGACCCGGCATCCAGCGAGCTCTATGATGAGAAGACAGGACTTTACACACTCCGCTGGTCAACAGGTGAGCAGCTCACATCTGCTCAGATGGTAGACCTCTGGGCTGAATGGGTTGACAAGTATCCTATCATCTCTATCGAGGACGGTATGGCTGAAGATGACTGGGAAGGCTGGAAGATGCTCACAGACAGGATCGGAGACCGCGTACAGCTCGTAGGAGATGACCTCTTCGTAACTAACACAGAAAGGCTCAAGATGGGTCTTGAGAAGGGTGTTGCCAACTCAATCCTCATCAAGGTTAACCAGATCGGATCCCTTACAGAGACATTCGAGGCTATTGACCTTGCCAAGAGGAACGGATACACAGCAATCGTATCCCACAGGTCTGGCGAAACAGAGGACAGCTTCATTGCTGATCTCGTAGTAGGTCTCGAGACTGGACAGATCAAGACAGGAAGTATGTCACGCTCTGACAGGCTTGCAAAGTACAACCAGCTCATGAGGATCGAGGATTACCTCGGTGAGAGCGCAAAGTACGCTGGCCGCGACGCATTCAGGGTTCTCTAATATAGATTACTTTGACCTATAAGGCTGTCTCTTCGGGGATGGCCTTTTTTCTTCTTAATGATACTTAATCTCAGTTAATTTTACATTTTTCAGAAAATTGTCAGAAAAATTAAAAAATTATTTCCATCAGCAAAAAGAATACAAATTCCTACGTGCTACCCAAGTCAGTATCATTTTAATACCAAATAATTCGCACTGAGCAATATAAAGTGTCATTTAGTTATAATTTGTATTGAAAAAAAGTAAAAAAATACCGATATAAAAATGATATTCATTTTGTGTAGGTTAAGTGAATTTAACTTGACGGCAGTTTGAAGCGATGTTTATAATAACTCTTGTATAACGGAAAAAGGGGAAAAACGTACCCTGTGGTGCGCACCCCATATTATTTGGAGGAAGTATGAAAAAGATACTTACAGTTTTACTTGTTCTAGTTATTGCAACTACAACAGTATTCGCTATCACATTCGACGGAAGGTTCAGAACAGGCTACAAATTCACATTTAGTGATGCTGGCTACAATGCAGAAGGCT
>CASFJV010000027.1 GCA_949295125.1 uncultured Spirochaetales bacterium | reverse complement strand
TAGTCTCCCATGCTCTCATATGTCGGCCAGTTGTTCTCTGCTCCATCAATTGTTCCCTGCTGGATTGCTGAGTATACGTCGTTAGGGCCGATTCCTGTCACTCCGTTTCCTCCAAGAAGGCCTACCATCTCTACCATCATTGCATTGTTCTGCATCCTGATCTTGAGCCCCTTCATGTCATCCACTGTGTATACAGGCTTTGTTGTATAGAAGTTCCTTGCTCCTGCATCATAGTATGCAAGTCCTACAAGCCCTGATCCTGATGCCTCGATATCTGCAAGCATCTGCTGTCCGATCTCTCCATTGAGAACTGCCCACATATGGTCTCCATCGCGGTAGAGGTATGGAAGCTGGATTACGTTGAGTGCTGGAACGTATGATGCAACTGGGGATGCGGAAACACGTGCGAATGCAAGGTCTCCCATCTGGAGTGCTTCAATTGATCCTGTCTCCTCTCCATAGAGAGTTCCACCGGAATAAACGGAAATCTGGATCCTTCCACCACTCTTTTCACCTACAAGGCGTGCAAACTCATAGTCAGCAAGTGTTGTAGGATAGCCTTCTGCGTGTACTTCAGAAAGTGTCAGGTTGATTACGTCAGAAGAAGCACCCTCTGATGCTCCGCCTGCGAATACTGGTACTGCAATCATTGCGATTGCAAGTAGTAATACTGTTAGTTTTTTCATCAAATACTCCTTTTTTATTCATAAGAAATATAAAGTTGTATGAGTGAAATCCTAAAACATGTCTACAACTTTAGCAAGATGAATTTGTACATTTTATGAAGCTGTAAATGCATTTCTGAAATATTGTTCCATTATAATTAATGTTTAATTAAGTATGAAAAAATTAACTAAAATACTACATTTTAAGCAATAAGTGATACTAATTTATATATCATGCAAAATAATTAGCAAATGACAGGTATTCTTATATTTTGATAATTTTTTATCCAAAACAGACAAGAAATGGTACAATTTATAGACAACTTGACTTATAAAAACAGACAACTTTTTATAAAAGCTTGTAATATTTGCAAACTATAAAGGGCTTGCCCAGAAGAGCAAGCCCAAAGCAAACAGACTCAAAAGCAATTACAGTTCTTCAGGAGAATCCTGGAGTGCAGCATACCCTTCCTCCCCTGTTCTCACTTTCACCGCATTCTCTATATGGTAGACAAACAGCTTTCCATCTCCGATATGTCCTGTGTACAGGACTTTCCTTGCTGTCTCTATGACAAGATCAACAGGAACAGCGCTCACAACAACTTCAACCTTCACCTTTGGAACGAGGGCCATATCCATCTCGACACCCCTGTAATAATGTTCCTTGCCTTTCTGCGTGCCGCATCCAAGCACATTTGTTACTGTAATTCCTGTTATTCCTATCTCATTGAAAGCCTGGCGGCTAACTTTATAAAGAAGACAAGGGCCGCCCCTACCAGTACCCAAATCGTATTGACCGCTGAATACTCCATGTTATCCTCCCCAAAACAAATGGCGCGCCCCTGAAAATAGAGAGCGCGCCATTGCGTCAGAACAAGAACAAATTTAGCAAAAAAATGGAGCTCAGGATCACATCCCAAGCCCCATTGCTTTTATAAAAATGCATTATTTACAAATATGGATTTATGTCAACACAAATACAGCAAAAACCAATAAAAATTTTATCATGATCTTTACTATACCTTATATTACAACAAAATATCTAATAGAAATTTTTAATCTTCCTCTTAGTATCCTGCCTAAAAATGCATATAAAATTCATAAATATTTATTTTTCATGCATAGAATATTCCATATAATATGCATAATGCAACATAAGATTACCCCTCCAATTAAAATGTAACTAAATTAAATTTTTGTACATTTTGCGATAATTCTATGCTAAAATAGGAATTGTCAGCTAAAGGGGAGAAAAAAAAGGAGGGTAAAAGTGAAGAACACACTTGCAGAAAGGCTCACTTATATCGTAGAGCAGAGCGGCCTGAAACAGACTGCATTTGCAAAATCCGTTGGAGTCACGCCTAACTATATTTCCATGATAATGCATGGCAAAAAGGATCTGATCTCCCCCACCCTTGCCATGCTTATCCAGTTCCTTTACGGCTATTCGGCAAACTGGCTTCTTAATGGAATTGGACCGATGATGGATAAGAAAAGCTATATAAAGAGGATCAACGAAAAACTGGAAAACCTGACATCAGAGGAAATCGAGAAAGTGGATCACTACCTAGAAGAGCTGTATGGTTAAAGCTGTTTTTTTCGATATAGATGGAACACTCCTTTCCCATAAGAGCCATCATGTGCCCCTTAGCACAGTGAGGGCCCTCAGAAAGCTGAAGGAAAAAGGGATACTGACCGTAATATGCACAGGGCGGCATGATAAGGAAGTTGAGCATGTGGATTTCTCTTCAATCGAATTCGACTATTTCATTACGCTCAACGGACAGATGATCCGCGATAGGGATGGGAAAACCGTAGATGCATTCCCCTTTTCAGAAAAGGAGACGGAAGGAATAAGGAAAGCCTTCAATGAAAGGAAGGCAGCTATCATGGCGGTCGAGGAAGACGACCTGTACCTTAACATGGTAAGTGATGCGGCAGTAAAGGCAAATGCTGCAGTCTCCATTCCAATTGCACGCGTAGGCACAATTACCGATAAGCCCATCTACCAGATAATGGTCTATGGCACAAATGAGGAAATTGAGAGCGTGACATCAAAAATCGATGCAAAGGCTGTATGGTGGAATGAGCTGAGTGTTGACGTAATTCCGAAAGATGGAGGAAAAGACAGGGGGATCCTTGCCCTTACAGGCATCCTTGGCATCAGCAATGATGAGATAATTACATTCGGGGATGGCTTCAATGACATCCCGATGTTCAAGATCACCCCCTACTCCGTTGCCATGGGAAATGCAAGTGATGAAGTAAAGAAAGAGGCAAGCTATATAACAACCGACATCGATGATGACGGGATTGCCAATGCCCTGAAGCATTTCTCTTTGATTTCCTGAATATTTAACATACTGTTAATTTTCATTACACATATATTAAAAGCGCGTTGTATAATATTCGAAAGTTCACAAAAAAAGGAGAAAAGTATGAAAATTGGAATTTTGACAAGCGGAGGAGACTGTCCAGGATTGAATGCTGTTATAAGAGGCTTTGCAAAGTACGTTTACAACAACATTCCAAAAGCAGAGATCATCGGTATTTCCGACGGTTATGGCGGACTCATCACAGGAGAGGCAAAGAGCCTGAAGGAATCGGATTTCTCAGGCATCCTGAATGTCGGAGGAACGATTCTCGGGACAAGCAGACAGCCTTTCAAGCAGATGACCGTGGAAGACCAGAATGGACAGAGCAGGCTCGACATGATGAAGAAGAACTACAAGAAGCTTGGCCTTGACCTTCTTGTCACGCTTGGGGGAGCCGGCACGCACAAGACTGCAGGACTCCTTTCAGAGAACGGGCTGAACGTTATTGGAATTCCAAAGACCATTGATAACGACATATATGGAACTGATGTGACATTCGGTTTCCATACTGCAGTTGATATCGCAACAGAATGCATCGACAGGATCCATACCACAGCTGCAAGCCATGGAAGGACAATGCTGATTGAGATCATGGGAAACAAGGTCGGCTGGCTGACGCTCTATTCCGGCATCGCAGGAGGTGCGGACATAATACTGATTCCGGAAATCCCATACGATCCTGATGAGGTTGTGAAGACCGTCAGGCACAGGATTGACAGCGGCAAAGCCTTCAACATCATTGCCATCGCAGAAGGTGCAATGAGCAAGGAGGAGAGCAAGATGAAGAAGGCTGACAGGCTCGAAGCCAGGGGTGGAGATGCAACAGCCACAAATTCACTTGCCCGCTACATCGGGGAGAAAGCAGACGTTGAGACACGTGTTGTAGTTCCTGGACACCTTCAGAGGGGAGGAAATCCAAGCCCTTACGACAGGCTCCTTTCCACGGAGATGGGATCATTCGCAGGCAAGCTTGCAAAAGATGGAATGTATGGAACGACTGTTGCAATGGAAAACAACGCAATCACATACAACAGGCTTTCTGCCATTGCAGGAAAGACAAAATATGTTCCGGAAGATCACCAGATGATTGAAGTTGCACGTTCAATTGGAATAACATTTGGCGACGGAAAGAAATTCAAGGAGATCAGGTAAAAGTGAAAAAGTACGCTGTCATAGATTTCTCAAGGACAAGCCTGTCACTGCTTGTATGCAATGAAGAGCTTGGCAGGCTTGAGATCATCTTCAAAACATACCGCCCTATACTGATTGGAGACCTCGTAAACAAGAAAGAGAGGCTCACGGAAAAAGGGATTTCAAAAGTGATCAGTGAGGCAAATGAGCTTATTGAAAGCGCAGAAAGCCTCGGAGCTGATGAAATCTATGGCATCAGTACGACGCTCCTGAGAAACATACAGAACCAGGATGAGGTGAAAGAGGAGATACGGGAAAAAACAGGGCTTTCTGTCGTATCCCTCTCCGGGAAGGAAGAGGCTTATGCAGCACTTACTGCAAACGAGAACTACAAAGTGCTCAGCAAGGCAGTGCTGATAGATATCGGAGGGACAAGCACTGAAATCTGCGATTACTCACACCCGAATGAATCAGACATGATAAGCCTTGACTTCGGGACAAGCACGATACTCACATCCTTTGTCAAGGACGTCTACCCCACAGAAGAGGAAGAGAAAGAGATAAAGGACTATGTCAAAGGGATTTTAAAGGCTCAGGTTGAAAAGAAGGAGATGGAGAATGCGATCCTCTCAGGAAGCAACATGAATGCCCTCTACAAGATATACCAGGATTACTACGACGTTCCGCAGCAGGGTGAAAAGCTCATGCAGTACAAGAAACTGAAAAAGCTCATAAAAGTGCTGATGAAGAATAAGATGAGGAGTTCACTCATAATAAAGAACGTTCCGGAAAAGGTGCACCTGATAATCCCGAGTGCAATATGCCTGAAAGTCATGCTGAAGTATTTTGGCATTTCAAATATCACAGTATCAAGCTATGGAGTGAAAGAAGGGTTCCTGAAGCTTTTGAAGAAGGGAGAGATAGAAGCTAGTCCACTTTCTGGCAAGGAGAATGCATAATGGGCGAAAAACCGGTTTCAAAACTTATAAAAGGGAATGCAATCAACAGGGAGTACTCATGGCTTGAGTTCAATAACAGGGTTTTAGACCAGGCAATGGATCTGACAAATCCCCTGCTTGAGCGCTGCAAATTCCTCTCGATATTCAAAAGCAACCTCGATGAGTTCACCATGGTGCGTCTTGGCTCCCTGGAAAACCAGAGCATATCCAGCCCTGAGGAGAAAGACAACAAGACAGGACTTACTGCAGAGGAGCAGATAGAGGCAATACTCTCAATATATCCAAAGCTCTATAAGAGGGCTGACCACACATACAGCTTCCTGAAGGCAAACCTGTATGAAAAGGGACTCAACATACTGAAAGCTGAAGATCTGAGCCAGAAGCAGAAAGCAAAATGCCTTGAGCATTTTTCCCAGTACATGATGCCAAGGATCAATCCCCTTGTGCTTGACCAGAAGCATCCAATGATAAGATTCCAGAACCTGAGGACCTACATGGTGCTTCTGCTTGAAAGGAACGGAAGGCAGATGTTCGGAGTCATAACGCTATCCCCGAATATTGAAAGGATTTACAGGATAGATGGAGGAAAGAAAATCCATTTGATCCTCTCAGAAGAACTCCTGTTCCTCTTTGGGCACCTTGCATTTCCAGGCTACACCGTCAAGGAAAAAGCCCTCATAAGAATTACGAGGAATGCAGATTTTGAAGCCAGCATGGAAGAGGCTGACGTAGAGTATAATTTCGATTTCTCAAAGCTTATAAAGACTAAGATTGAAGAGAGGACAAACCTCTCTCCTGTGAGGATCGAGATAAACAGCTCCAGCGAGGAGATAAAGAATTACATAGCAAAGCAGGTCGGAATAAGGAAGAACAGGATTTTCGAATCCAAGACCTATTTTGATTTCAAGTTCCTCTTCAAGCTCCCTTCATTCTTCAGCCCAGAAGACCTGAAGCCACTTATTTACAGGCCATTCAAGCCACAGATCGAGGCAAAGCTGAGGAATGTGAACCTTTTAAGCTATGTGGAGAAAAAGGACATATTCCTCTCCTACCCTTATGACAGCATGGATACCCTCATAACCCTCCTTGAGCAGGCAGGAGAAGATAAAAGCGTCACCAACATAAAGATCACAATATACAGGCTCATGGATCACTCAAGGATTGCCAATGCACTTTTAAGGGCAGCAGAGCATGGGAAGGAAGTGACGGCCGTAATGGAGCTTTGCGCACGTTTTGATGAAGAGAACAACCTTTACTATGCAAACCAGCTGAGGGATGCAGGATGCACTGTATTCTACGGGCTTGGGGACTATAAGGTGCATAGCAAGATCATCAGCATAACGCGAGAAAAAGACGGCAAGGTGAGCTATATCACCCACATTGGG
This sequence comes from uncultured Spirochaetales bacterium, assembly GCA_949295125.1. Classification (GTDB taxonomy): domain Bacteria; phylum Spirochaetota; class Spirochaetia; order Sphaerochaetales; family Sphaerochaetaceae; genus Ornithospirochaeta. The sequence continues at coordinate 4,460 of CASFJV010000027.1, read as the reverse complement.
ACAGGAAACTACAATGAGGGAACAAGCAAGCAGTATACGGACCTGAACATCATCACAAGCAACAGGGAGATTGGAGAGGATGGCGTTGCTTTCTTCAGGAATCTTGCAATCCTCAATCTCGAGGGGGAATACAAGAGGCTTCTTGTTGCCCCCTACTCTCTCAAGAAAGGGCTTATTGCCGAGATTGACAGGGAAATAGAGAAAGGGCCAGATGGCCTCATAATGGCAAAGATGAACAGCCTTACGGACCGTGACATGATAGAAAAGCTCATAGAAGCAAGCCAGGCTGGAGTGAAGATCTATCTATGCGTAAGGGGAATATGCTGCCTTCTTCCAGGGCTTAAGGGAAGCACTGAGAATATCAGCGTGATAAGCATAGTCGGACGCTTCCTTGAACACTCAAGGATATATTCATTCGGAAAGGGAAAGGATGAGAGGATATACATCGGATCTGCAGACCTTATGACAAGGAACATAAACAAGCGTGTCGAGATTGCCGCTCCGGTACTTGATAAGGCAGTTCATCAGAAGGTGAAGGAACATCTTGCCCTGGTCCTTTCAGACACACTTAAAGGCAGAAGGCTTAACAGTGATGGAACATATTCAAAGATAGAGACCCTCTCTCCGCCTGTAGACAGCCAGGAAGAGTGCCTGAAAAAGCACCACTGCTATTCTGAATAGCCGAACTCAACATAGCTGTTGGTCCCTTCCCGGATCTCCTCCTCAAGAGAAAGCAGAAAGGAAGGGATTTCCTTATTAAGCCGGATGGCGCATTCCCAGACAACTATCACCCTGAATCCTTTTTCAGCCATCTGCCTGTGGTTCCGCTCATCCCGCATCCTGTTCTGCCTGATCTTTTCCCTCCAGTATTCCCTATTGCTCTTCACCTCATGGAAAAGCGGGCAGTCATGGCCATGCCAGAAGCATCCGTTCACGAAAATTGCAGCCTTATACCTAGGAAGCACTATATCCGGCCTTCCTGGATACCTCCTGTCATTTATGCGGTAGCGGTAGCCGAATGAGAAAAGGAAACGCCTTATAAGCATCTCAGGATGAGTGCTGCTGCTCTTTATTGAGCTCATTATTCTTGATCTGACTGCTTGAGAAAAGACATCCATATGGGAAAATTATAGTTTTGGCGTTTGTAATAAGGCAACAGTTTTCCCTATAATCATGCTATGGAGAAAAAACGTATTACGGTTCTGGAACTGAAAGATAAGGAGCGCCTGGAGCTGAGGGAAGCATTCACCTCATATTTCAGGCAGACTGGACGCTATTCCGTTTACCTTATGGATCCTGTTATAGTTCTTGGGCCGGAAACAGATATTAGAAAGCATGTAAGCATCATCTCTCCATTTACCCTGACAGGAGAGGTAAGGTCAAATGAATATGGCACATATCTTGAGATAGGGGAAAAAGATATGCTTTATTCAATCCAGAGCTGCCTTGGACTTGCAAGCCTTGAGAGCGGAGTCCACCTGGATATGGAAAAAGATCCTCTCAAACTCACTTCATTTCCAGCTGAGGTAAGGATAGGCTCAATCGCACTGGCTGAATACAGCGAGTGCACATTCAGGATTCTTTACAGAAGGAAGCTTTCGATGGGCAGATAGAAGAGAGCGGGCACCTTATGCATTCTGGTTTTCTTGCATGGCAGATCTTTCTTCCATGCAGATTGAGTGTCATGCTTATCCTGCTCCAGTCTGCCTCATCATAGATCCTCCTGATCTCAAGATATGATGCATCCCTGTTATCAGTACTGGTAATTCCAAGCCTCTTTGCAACACGTGCAACATGCGTATCCACTATCACAGCCGGCTTTCCAAGGTATTCAAGATAGCAGTTTGCCGTTTTCACCCCGATTCCAGGAATCCTTGTAAGGCTCTCTATATCCTCAGGAATCCCTTTTTCGCGCACAACCACCTCTGCTAAGGCCTTGATGCTCCTTGCTTTCCCCTTTTTCAGTCCGGCAGACTTAATGAGCTCTTCAATCACTTCGGGTTTCTCAGCAGCAATTTTCTCTGGGCTGTCGAGTGCTGAATGGAGATTTTCCTCAGCCTTTTCTGCACCGGCATCCGTACTTGATGCTGATAGAATCACGGTACAGAGGAATCTGAACGGATCACCCTTTTTAATGAATTCAATCTTTTCTGGATAATAAGAATCCAAAATCTTCAAAATATCTATTGACTTACTTTCCATTTTTGTTCTACTATCTCTTTCGTTGACGGGATGTCGCCTAGCGGCTATGGCGCCTGCTTTGGGAGCAGGATATCGATGGTTCGAGTCCATTCATCCCGATAAAAAAATATAGTTAAAACTGAAAAGTTGCAAGAACCCGCATGGATTATTCCAGAGCGGGTTTTTTCATCTGCAATTTCCATTAAGGTGTAACAAAGAGGGAAATACTGCTATTATCTAATGTATGAAGAAGGCATCAGCTTTACTATTAATGCTATTTACGGCTGTTGGGCTCTCATTCTGCTCAATATTCTCAGGCTATGACTTCTCATTTTTCAATTCGGTGGCAGAATCCATTGCGGTATCTGATTCAGAGAGGATAGGAATAGATTATTCAGGATATGGCTATCTTGGAGACATGACTACAGGAATATTCCTGCGCCTCGGACTGCAGGCTCCATACTCCACCCTTTTAAACACGCTTGATGATGTGATGGACAGCTTTTCAGATACCTCAGGCACCCAGGGCCAGGATCAGAGTACGATGGATAACAACGATCTTGAAAGCAAGACAAAGGATTACACGTTCCTTGTTGCCTTGGGCCCTGCGTTCAGGCGCCTCATTTCCCCAACCCTTTCATGGTACATGGGATTTGGCATCAAGGTGCAGATAAACAATACAACAATCTCTTCCGGCAGCACTGCAAAAGACATAACGCTGACCTATATCGGGGCAACAGACATCGATATCGGATTCAGGATCACAGCAGACATCCACACAACACTGCGGATTGGCGCATATATAACGCGTCCCCTTTTCACGCTCAGCCAGAACTACCAGACAAGGGATGGGGTGGACAGTGAATCTGAGTTCACATTCATCCAGAACATATATCCAGACCTCAACAAAAGGGATAACAGCACAAGCATAACCGGATACATAGCTTATGGGCACACATATGCAAGCTATCTCAGGCACACTCCAATGCGCTATATCATAACATCAAGGACAGCTGGAGAAGGAAGGCTTGAAGAGATGTAGCGCCAAGACAGGATATCCAGCTGATGCAAGAAAGATAATTTTGGCAATATTGCAAAAAGTACTTGAGCAAGAATGAAATATCTGATAAATTCGATCACGTTGATTTCATATGCGCCTGTAGCTCATCTGGATAGAGCAACTGCCTTCTAAGCAGTAGGTGATTGGTTCGAGCCCAATCAGGCGTACGATCCCCGTTCTGTTTCAGAATGGGGTTTTTTAATTCCTTTCAACTTCAAGTACACTGAGGCTTTCCACACCGCAAGCATACCGCGCAAGCACATCAGGGACAAAAGCATCACGCACTGTTATGTAGAGATCTATATCCGTTTTGATGAGCCTTTTCAGAAGTGAGTCAAATCCTTTTCCCGAGATTTCCAGGCGCCCTACTTCATCAAGAACCACAACAGATCCATCAGGAAATGCTTTATTGCTGCAGTATCTGAATGTGCTTTCAAGATAATGGTACCGCCCTATGGCATTATCTGTCCTGAAATATGCTGACATAAGCGGAAGCCGGTTTGAGTTTTCAAGATCAAGCAGTGTTATCTCATCCCCATCATGCCCTTTCAGGCTCACAAAGCCCAGAGCATCCGGATGCTTTTCCTTTATTTTAAGTGCCGCTGTGCTCTTTCCTCCATTCTTAGGAGCACTGATTACTGTCAGATGTGCCATAAGATAAGAATACTTTTTGTTTTGGACTTGATCTATGCTATCATAATGGAGATGGAGGAAAAAAATGCTTGTAACGCTGAAAAATGATAAAGTCACAATGACTATCTCAACACTTGGGGCAGAACCGCAGAGCCTTGTCATGGAAGGCCGCGAATACCTTTGGAACGGAGATAAGGAATTCTGGTTCAGGAGGGCTCCCCTTCTCTTTCCTATAATCGGACCTACAAAAGGCAACAAGATAGGATACAGGGGAAAGGAATATGATATGCCAGGCAATGGATTTGCCCGCGACACGGAATTCATTCTTTCTGACCAGAAGAATGATGAGGCAACATTCATACTTGAGGATACTGAAGAGACAAGGAAGAAATACTATCCTTTTGGCTTCATCCTGAAAGTTACATATACCCTTTTGGACCATGGATACAGGGCAACGGCTGTCATAACGGCAAAAGAAGACCTTTATTACACATTCGGCTGGCATCCTGCATTCTCACTGGATATCAACGGGAAGGGAACTGACCTTGAGACCTATACTGTATCCTTCGAGCAGAATGAGAAGTGT